>NVTG01000074.1 GCA_002401495.1 Candidatus Kaiserbacteria bacterium | reverse complement strand
GCAAGTCTGAGTTGGAAGAAGTTGAAGTTGGCCAACTTGTTACGGAAAACCTTGAGCTGGTCTTTCATGCAATGCGAGCTACGAAGCCGTTTAAAGTTCAGATCAATAAAAAAATTAAAAACTTATCACCATTTATGATCTATCGAAAAAATTTAGCTAGAGTTTTCATCAATGTTTTTGAAAATGCTTTCTATGCGATGCGAGAGAAGAGTGATGTTACAAGTGAAAACGATTATATTCCCATTCTAAACATAACTTTGTCTGAAAAAAATGATATGGCTGAGCTAGCAATTCGAGACAACGGCATTGGCATTTCAAAGAGCCATATCGAAAAAGTTTTGATTCCATTCTTCACTACAAAGAAGAATGAAGGAACTGGGCTTGGCCTTTCTATGGCAAACGATATTGTGACGCAAAAACACGAAGGTGATTTTCTCATTGAATCTGAAGAGGGGCGTTATACTGAGATCATAATAAAGATACCTCTTAATCTAACGGGAGTTGCACATGAACAAGTTGGTTGAAGTCGCCATTGTTGAAGATGAGGAGGCTATTCATGAACTTTTTCAAATTTATTTTAAAACGGAGGTGCGGCAAAAAAAATATAAGCTTCACCACTTTTTAAATGGTGAAGAGTGTTTTAACTACTTAGAGGAACATTCTGCTGAAATAAAGATCCTTCTCATCTTATCTGACATCAATATGCCAATCATGGATGGTTTTGACCTCTTAGAGTTAACTCAAAAACATTTTCCTAAAATTCAAACTATTATGATCAGCGCTTATGAAAAGGAGGAATATATTGCAAAGGCGCAAAATCTTGGTGCAAAAAAATATCTTACAAAACCTTTAGATTTTGAGAAATTGAAAATAGAGATGGATCGGCTGTTGTCCCATGCCGCTTAGGGCTCGTCCCTTCGACATCATTGTTACGGCTGAATCAAAAGTTTGAACTATAGATGAGAGCGATATATAACATTTCGAAATGTCTACTCGTATCTGCTGCCCTTTAGGACTTGGTCTCAAAAATTGACCTGATGTAATTCGGGCTCCTTGCCTAAGCCACTGTTTTTATTAAAAAATCCAAAAATCGACTAAAAAAATCACTTTTTTTGTAAGAAACTAGAGCCTCATCCGTCCTTACAGACAACAGATCAAGAGGTGATGATGAAATTTTGGGCAAACACCAAACTTTGGTTCCAGCAAGCGGTCGACAAATACCAACGGCCGCTGACGAGGTATGCGCGTGGCATTTTGCGCAATCTCGAGCCGGCCCGAGAGGTGGTTCAGGAGAGCTTTCTCAGGCTATGGAAAAATGGTGAAGTTGAGAGTGGCAATCCCCTGCGCATCTGGCTTTATCGCACGACTCGAAACCTCGCGATCGATCACCTACGTAAGGAGGGCCGAATGGAATCATTAAGTGAAAACGACGAGGAGCAATTGCCTTGTCCCGAACAGATGCCGAGTGAAGCACTCGAAAAAAAACAAGCCAGCAAAAACATAATGAGTGAAGTCGACAGTCTGCCGGCGAAGTACCAAGAAGTGCTGCGACTCAAGTTTCAAGAAGAACTTTCATACAAAGAAATTAGTGAAGTTACAGGTCACTCAGTCAGTCACGTCGGCGTGTTGTTACACACGGCGATTCTTAATTTGCGCCAGTCACTGGCACAGTCTGGAGGTCGCAATGAAGGCTAAACAGAAAATCGAAATTAAAGATCCAAAATTGACAGAATACGTACTCGGCGAAATGAGCGAAGAAGAGCAGCTCGAATTCGAAAGTTCATTGCAGAATGATGCCGCGTTAAAAAGCTCCATCGAAGAAATTGGTTTGATGTCCGATATTTTAAAAGAGGAGTTTAGTAAAGAAGAACTTCCAGTCACTCACGTGGACCCAGGTGTGACTACCGAACTCGGACGATTTTCTGCATGGAAGAAGTTCTTCTCTGTGGCGATTCCTCTTGGTGTTACTGCCGGGTTGAGCTTTATGGTGCTTCTGCCGAACTTCCAGAAGGTTGCTGCTCCATTAACCGCTCCGACAACCGCTTTGATTGAGTCAGAGACGGCTGCGCCGTTGGTTGAAGCAAAGATAATGGGAAAAGGTCTGGTCGTGCAAGCTCCAGCCGTGATTGTTTCAAAAAAGGATTCTAAGCAGCAGTTTCAGGTAGATATACGGGGAGGTTCGCCTTCACAAAGTATTGGTTTAATGGAGGGGAGAAGAGCAAGTAAAGGGCGTCTTGCTTTGGATAAAAACATGTCTGATGTGCTCGGCAAAAGAGCGAAAAGGAGGAGCATTTATGTGGGAAATAAAATGGTCGCCGACCAGTATCTTCAGTCGCCTCTTCCTGTTCGTTTCTCGGGTGAGCGCGGCCGCGAGTCTTACGCCAAGATCGTCGAGAACGGATTTAAAAAAGTCAGTGTGAATCCACTATCGACGTTCTCCATTGATGTCGATACTGCGAGCTATTCTAATATCAGACGTTTTCTGAGTCGGCATCAAATGCCGCCAAAAAATGCGGTGCGAATTGAAGAAATGGTGAACTACTTCAGTTATGGCTATGCACCACCTGAGGGCAAACGTCCTTTTGCAGTGCATACCGAATTGGTGACTTCTCCTTGGAATAAACAGCATAAGCTACTTAAAATCGGCTTGAAGGGCCGGGAGATCGCTTGGAAGGATCGAAAAAATAGCAATATTGTTTTTCTTCTCGATGTTTCGGGCTCGATGCGTTCTGCAAATAAACTACCGCTAGTGAAGCAAGGGATAAAACTTCTAGTTGATAAACTTGGCAAAAAAGATCATGTCGCGATCGTCGTTTATGCCGGCGCGTCTGGGCTGGTGCTGCCATCGACCAGTGCCGATCAAAAGGAAGAAATTTTAGCTGCGATTGATCGATTGCAGTCGGGCGGATCTACCAATGGTGGTGCTGGAATTCAACTGGCCTATAAAACGGCACAGCAGAATTTTATCAAAGGCGGAATCAATCGAGTTATTTTGGCGACTGACGGCGATTTCAATGTTGGGACCACGAACCAACAAGAGTTGATTAAACTCATTAAAGAAAAAGCCAAATCGAATGTCTTTTTAACCGTGCTTGGTTTTGGCAGCGGTAATTATCAAGATGATCGCATGGAGGCTATCGCCAACAAGGGCAATGGCAACTATGCCTACATTGACAGCTACCGCGAGGCCAAGAAGGTTTTGGTAGAGCAGGCCGGTGGGACGCTGATAACGATCGCCAAAGATGTTAAAATTCAGGTCGAGTTCAATCCAGCCAAGGTCGCTGGATACCGATTGCTCGGTTACGAAAATCGTATGTTAAAGAAGGAAGATTTTAACAACGATAAAAAAGATGCAGGTGAGATCGGCGCAGGGCATACGGTGACTGCGCTTTATGAAATTGTTCCCGCTGGCATCGCCATGCCATCTCCATCGGTCGACACTCTGAAATACCAAAAGGTTAAGGCCAAGCCGACTCCTACTGCCGTTAAGAGTGGTGGGCTGAAGAATGCGTCGAAGGAGTGGCTGACGGTAAAGTTGCGCTACAAAGAGCCTACCAGTAAAAAAAGTACGAAGTTTTCAATTGCATTGGCTGGAGAGGCAAAGTCATTCCCAAGCGCCTCCACAGACATGAAGTTTGCAGCTTCGGTGGCAGCCTTTGGTATGCTTTTGCGAGAGTCACAATATGCAGAAAATATCGACTATGCAGCGATCAAAGAAATGGCGCTGGAAGGCAAGGGCGAAGATGGTAAAGGCTATCGCGCTGAGTTTATTCGATTGGTTGAGCGGGTCATTAAGTTAAAAGAGTAAGTTGAAGAAATAACGTTCTCTGGAAGTGATTTTTATCCGTAAATCCTGGCTGCAAATTTTTGTTACTGCGGCCAGGTATTTTTCTATCTGGTTGGAAAAACTATTCTTTCAACCCATTCACGTACTTGAGTTCTTTGACGTGAGCAATTACAACACTAGTAACATTTCCAGAGGGGTCCATTTGAAAAACAGCGGGTTCGCCATTGAAGAGAACGTCTGGGCCTTTTTCGAAACGAAACTTTCCAGTATCGATGTCTCGTGGAATCAACTTTCGACCATGAAAGGTTAAGTGGAATTGACCATTCTCTTCATCAATTTTTATTTCTGCAGTCGGGCCTTTGTACAAGTTGTCAGCATGATAAGTACCTTCAAATTTTAGTAGTTGTTCTCTACTCACCGTTTGACGATCGATCTGATTGAATTGGAAGTCGTTCTCGCTATTTACTATATTTATTCTTGCATCCTTTGTCAGGTTTTTAGTTTTTTGACCGACTTGAACAGGCCTGTGACTTTCTAATATTTTGACAATAGCATCCCAAAAATAAAAGGTGCTGCTTGTGGTGGAATTGATCGCAAGAACAATTCCAAAATCGTATATCGGATTCATCAGTAAAATAGATTCAAAAGCGTAACCAAAGCCAGTGAAGCCGAGCCAAAGGTTTTCCGCGTTGTGTTTATTCATTGGTCGAAAGCGCCAGAATGGCCCACTTGCCATAACTCTCGATTTTGAGAGGAATGAGTTGTGAGGGATTGGGGATAAAAATTGTTGAATTGCTGTGTCGGATTTAAAAATCAAGTTCTTTTTAAACAGAGTGGCTCTCAAGAACTGATTTCCTAACTTGGCCATGTCATTGACTGGGGCAGCTATGCCAATTGAACCATCGTAAGAGGATACGTCAAAAACATGAGGAATTTTAAGTGGACCAGTGCCCGGTTGGTGAGTGCCGTATCCGGTCACTAAATTAGCATGATTCTGGGGACTTACATTGAAAGCACTTCTATTCATTCCGGGAGGGCTGAAAATGTGTTTTTTGACATACTGAGGAAAACTTAAATTCTCTCGATTTAAGCCTTCGATAATTCTTGCTAAGAGGTTCATGCCTAAGTTTGAGTATTTTACTGCGCCTTCGGTGGCGCCGGCAGGGTATATAAATTCGGTTTTCAAGAGTCCTCTTCTAAAGGTTTTGAACGAAGGATAGGAATTATCAAGCAGTGAATCACTATTCCAAAAAATTCTTGCACCAGGAAGATCTTTTGAAATTCCGGCCTGATGAGACAATAGATGTTTAATTTCTATCTTACTCCATTTTTTTAGCCGTTCAGGTGTTTCATTTTTGCGTAGGTAGTCGATAAACGCAACTCCCTGAATATCAGTGATTGAAGTATTCAGCGATAGAACTCCGGACTGGACCAGTTGGGCGACAGCCACGGTCGTCACCAATTTTGAAATCGATGAAAAGCGAAATTGGCTCTTGTCGGGTGCGATGATTTTGCCATGCAACCAGGAAGAGGTTCCGAAACCTTCAGAATGTAAAATCCCTTGAGAATTGAAAATGGAATAGGCCATTCCACTAAATTCTGATTTCTTAAGATCATAGAGATCCGAGACTTTCCTAGTAACTTCATTGACCAAGGTTCCTGATTTGTTCTCAGCAATTGAATTTATTGAAATAAGAATAATAAAAAATAGACCAAGTATGATCGCTGTTTTTTTTCTCATTTGTTCTCCTTTTTTAGCACAATTTTTTGAATGGCACAGTGCTTCGGAAATAACTAAAATATGTTCGTTAGACAATTGATAACTTGGCTCTAGTCAAAAAAGTGTTCAGGATTTTGAACGCTATAGAACTCTTCGCTAAAAAACAGATTTTTGGTTAGAGACGTGGAAATTCTACAAAGTATTTTTGTTCCGGGTACTTAGGGGAGGTCGGGTCAACTTTTTTCCCTATTATAGTAACTGATTTGTTGTTGAAGATCAGTTTCCCGAACACAAGTTCTTTCGAGTGAAGAATTGAAATCGTAAAGTTTTCAATCGTTGGAAATCCTTGGCCGTCAAAAATTACAGCTAAATTCCGATTAGATTCCGATAAGCATTCTAATTTTGCATTCCTATCGAAGCCACGCTCCAAAAAGGACTGGTAGTATCCGTTTGCTTTTTTGTAGAAATGACCAATACTGGCAATTTGATGTTCGGCAGAAAAGTACTTGTCCAAAAAGTGAGGTGAAGGTTTTTTTGTCACCTTATCACGGAAGAACATTAACACACGAAAAGTCATTGCGTTTTTGATGCCGTAGCGGAACTCTCGAGCAGGCTCGAGGTTCTTCAAGTAATCGTATACTTCCCGATCCGGAAGACGGGACTCTATAGTTTGAAGCTGAGAACTCATTCCTGTTTTTGAAAAGGTACTATTTCGCTCAATGGCCACCACTATCAAAAAATTTTCAATTTCTTTCTCGGAGAATTTGAAGTAGTCGATAAACTTAATGACTTGATCTAGGGAAAGGCTAGAGTTTCCGTTGATGTAGGAGGAAAGTGTGGAAACAGGTATTTCTAATTTTTTGCCGAAAGCTCTTAGCGAAAAAGAGGGGTTTTTACTTTTGATAAAATTAAAACTATCTTTGATAAAATCTTTAGCTGAACTATAGGACTTTAAAACTGGAGGCTCACTTTTATTTAAATTT
>NVTG01000073.1 GCA_002401495.1 Candidatus Kaiserbacteria bacterium | reverse complement strand
TTCGATTGGAAGACTTTTTGCAAAATCGTTTCGGGCGATATTTCGGAAAGCCGGCCTGATCGCATCTGATCAAGTCCGAATGACGTCTTGAACATCAAACCCTCTGGAGGCGTTCCTTCAGAGGGTTTTTCGTTATTTCAAACTATTACCTGATGAAACCTGACCGTAGTTTTCAGATTAGGCGGCTCTCTTTGCGGATCAGAAACGTCATGTTTTTGCAGGCGTGGATTGCCCTGAAAATTTGTGGCAAAGACGTGGTTTGTTAACGCTTGGCTCTTATGGTGGGATCAAATTCGGTTTCTCTTGGGTAATAGGTATTTCTTGTCTGATTTTGCTGACATCTACCATTCTGCATTGAACCTGTATGAAGCAGGTCGGTACGCAGAGGCAGAAGAAACCTGTCAGAGAATGATCCGGTCATTCCCGCAGGCCGCAGAGGCAATGCATCTGGCAGGGCTCGTTGCAATGGCACACGGAAACCAGACATTGGCGGCAGAACGCATGGGGCGGGCCGCAATTGCAGATGCCAATAGTGCGGAAATTCAGCATGACCACGCACAGGCGCTTAAGGCGATTGGCAAGCTGCGTGATGCGGTGGGCGCTTTCAAGCGCGCCATTCGGCTGTGTCCGGATGCACCAGCCCTTTATTGCAATATTGCCAATACTTATCGTCAGTTGGACGAGCTTGAGGCCGCACGCGAAAATTACGAGTACGCGCTTGAACTGGCACCCGATGTTGCCGAAATCCATGCCAATTATGCAGCCTGTCAGTATGCGATGGGTGATGTTGACGGGGCTGAAAAATCCTGTTTGACGGCGCTAAAGATGCGCGATGACATCGTTAACGCGCTGGTCCTAATTGGCCAGATCAGATTGGATCAGGGACGAACTGTTTCGGCAAGTGAGCCGCTGCGCCGTGCATTATCTTTGGATCAGGGGAACCCGCGTGCCTTGACTGCCTATGGTGATGCCCTGTTTCGATTGGGGCAGTTTGCGGGTGCGCAACACTGTCTGCGGCAGGTTCTTGCCCTTGATCCCGACGACGCCAAGGCGCGCCGTACACTTGCGCTGCTCAATCTTCGTGTCGGGCAGGGCACAGAAGCGATTGGTGCGCTAGAGCCGCTTCTGGTGCAATCACCCAATGATCCGCAATTGCTGCTGATGATGGGCGAGGCCTTGAGCCTTGTTGGTCGCCATGGCGAAGCCGTTGAAAGGTTCGGCGCTGCTATCGGGGCGGGCGGGGGTGATGATGCCGTTTTCCGCCTTGCGCTTGAACTGGCTGAAGAGGGTGATACCGGATCGGCCCAGTCCGTACTGCAAAATGGCATTGATCGCAAAATTGCTGCCGGTGAAAACACCGCCTTGTTCCGTACTGCGCGCAGATTGCTGTTTGCGCCGGTTCCGACCGATCTGGCCGCCCAAAATGACGAAGTAGTCCGCGATCTTCTGGATGATACGCTTGATGAAGACGCTTTGGAGCCCGACCTTGAATTTGTCGGCTCTGAGCGGATTGATCCGATTGTTCTGACGCGGTTCCCACCGGTCTGGCGCGCGGCATTGCGTCCCGAAGGCGACAAACAGTTGCGTGCGGTCGGGCATTACTGGGAACGCCTTGTATCAGGTTACGATGTTCCGGAAGTCAGCGCGGGCGCATCGCGAACGGGCGGGAAAACCCGCCTTGGAATTGTGTCTGCCAATATGTGTGAAAATGGTATCGGGCGATGGATTGCCGGTCTTGCGGATGCGATTGATCGTGACCGCTTTGATGTGACCATTATTCGCCCACCCACGGGTGAAGATGATATTACCGCACGTATTGACGAACATGCCGATCTTGTTGTGCCCTTGCCCCTTGATCCATTGCATTCCGCTCGGGTGATTTCGGGGCTTGGTCTTGATGTTTTGCACTACGTCGATCCGCAGTCCGATGCCTATACCATGTTGCTTGCGAGCTGGCGTTTGGCGCCGTTGCAAATTTCCGGTGGGGGGATTGCCGCGACCAGCGGATTGTCGAACATCGACTATCATTTGATTGCCGAGGACTGGGAAACGGCGGGCGGCGAGAAGCGGTTCAGCGAAAAGCTGGTGCGTCTTCCGGGCCTGTTTGTCAATGCGCGTCCGCCAGAACCGGTTGAAATGTCGGCCACAGATTTGCAGCGACGCTGGCGATTGGCGCAGGACCGCAATACCTACCTCTGTCCACAGCCACTTGATGTTTTGACAGCCGAGTTCGATCCGCTGATTGCCGAAATTCTGCGACTGGACGAAACCGCCGAGCTTCTGTTGATTGCGCCGGAACGAGACAGCTGGGATGCCGCATGGGGGCGCCGGTTTGCTGTCAATCATGCAGATGTTGCCGGGCGGATGCGGTTTGTTGATGTGCGTAATCGGGCCGATTTGCTGTCGCTTTTATGTGCTGTTGATGTGGTGCTTGAAAGTCCGGCCTGGAACGATGCGATGTTGGCCTTTGACTGTCTGGGGCTTGGTGTGCCGCTTGTTACATTGCCGGGCAACGCTGCGCGATCACGCAGAAGCCATACCTGTTATCGCCAGATATCGGTCTTTGATTGTGTTGCCTACCATTCGGCTGATTTCGTTGATACGGCCCTGACACTGGCGACCGACAAGCGCCGTCGTTCGGTCGTGTCACATGCCATCAAAAGCCGTTCACACGTCCTGTTTGGTCAGAAATCATCGTTTGATGCCTATATGCAGTTCCTTGATCGATCGATTGCGCTGCCAACCAATAAAGTGATTTAATTTCCAATAGATAACCTTGAAACAGTCTCGTTGGCGCACACATCATATGGGGATGTTTGTGCACGGCAGCGATGCCAGTTTTGGTTGAGGAAATTTTATGGCCTTGCGTTTTTCCAAGGGGCAGATCGTTCGTTTGATGGTCGCCTTGGCTATTGTGGTTATTGCGGTTTGGCAACTCGCCCCGCTCACGGTTTCTGATATCCGGCCGAACGGTGTCGTAAATGCCAAAGTGGTGACCATTCAGGCCCCGATCAGTGGTCAGCTTGTCCGCGCCATTCCCGATGTTGGTGAACCGATTTCAGCCGGATCGATTATCACACGTATTACCGATGACACTGAACCTCAGGCGCTTCTTGCACAGCTTGACGGCGAATATCAGCTTCTGCGGTCGCGGAAAACCGCGTTGATCGAAAAGCTGTCGACCCTGAACGGCTTGCGCCGTGACCTTGGCGAGCGGGTTCGTGAAATGGTGTCGGGGTCACTCGAAAGCCTGCATTACAAAACCCTTGAAGCACAGGCACGACAGAAAGGCTGGCAGTCAGTCGTCAAGGAACGTGAATTAAGCCTGAGCCGCCAGAATTCATTGCTTGCAGATGGTCATGTCGCAAAGGCGCGCGTGGACGAGGCAGAAAGTTTGCTGGAACAGGCACGCCAAGAGGTCGAACGCGCCCGGGCTGATGAAGAACGCTACCGCAAGGAAGCGGGTTCGCTTGAAAAAGGCGTCTTTGTCGGCGATGGCCAGAATGACGTGCCTTATTCTCAGCAGCGCCTTGATGAGGTCGTGCTCGCGGTTGCCGACCTTAACGTTCAACTGACCGAAACAAACGGACGCATGGCGTCGCTTGAAAAACAGTTGCGTGATGAAAGAGCGCGCGCCGGTCGTCGCGAATCCATGCTTGTGCGAAGCCCGATTGACGGATTGGTCTGGCGTCGGATCGCGGCAGAACTTGCAACCGTGACCAAGAACAATGATCTGGCCAATATCCTTGATTGCTCGGACATTCGGATCGAAGTTCCGGTCGATGAAAGCCTTTCGGACCGGGTTTTGATCGGTGCCACGGTTTCTGTTCGCCTGCAAGGGTCGCCAGAAGTTTATGAAGGTATCGTAAGCGGAGTGATTGGCACGCGCGCGGTCACGCCGGAGCTTGAATATGCAGCCTTGCCGCCACTTCTTAAAAAGGACGAAGTTCTTTTGGTCGTGCAGGTGCCTGATGCCGGTTTTGAAGATCGTCCGGAAACATTTTGCAATGTCGGGCGTCGGGCTGAAGTCAGTATTCCCAGTCGACTTAACAGCTGGTTTGGCGAAAGCGACCCGTCATAATGAGCTGGATCGCGCAATTCGCACCCTTGGCGCTTGTCATCGGTGTCATGATGCTGGCATCGCCATTTTTGCGTCGTGACCGGCTGTGGGCGCGTTGGCTGGTTGTGTTTTTCCTGATTGCTTTGATCGCGCGCTATTTGCCCTGGCGAATTACGGAAACTGTATTGCCTGCCGATCTCACCACCTTTCAGGGATGGTGGATCGTTTTCCTGTTTGTGATCGAGATCGTGTTTCTATGCGACATGCTGCGCCAGTCGCTTGTTCATTGTAAAATTGTTGATCGCAGTGCCGAGGCCGATCAGGCCTATGCCCGACTGTCTGCCAGACCGGTTGAAAGCTGGCCCAGCGTGGATGTTTTTATCCCCAGTTATAATGAACCACTTGATGTGTTGGAGCGCAGCATCGTTGGTGCGCTTGCAATCGATTACCCGAACAAGACGGTCTGGGTACTTGATGATGGCAAGCGCGACTGGTTGCGGGACTTCTGCGAGCAGAAGGGGGCAAAGTACCTGACGCGCAAGGACGGCAGTCACGCCAAGGCCGGAAACGTGAATAATGGCCTCGCGCATTCCAGCGGGGATCTGGTTTGCATTTTTGATGCGGATTTTGTGGCCTATCGCCATTTCCTGAAACGTGTCGTCGGTTTTTTCGAGGACCCGACGATTGGTATTGTTCAGACTCCCCAGCATTTCTTTAACAAGGATCCGATGCAGCGCAATCTGTGGATTGCGGATCGATGGCCCGACGAACAAAGGCTGTTCTTTGATCATATTGCGCCATCGGTTGACGCATGGGATTCGATGTTTTGTTGCGGGTCCTGCATGGTCATGCGGCGCAAGGCCCTTGATGCGATTGGAGGCGTGCCGACGGCATCAATCACAGAGGATATTCTGACCTCGCTTGAGATGCTGCGCAAAGGCTATCGCACGCGTTATCTCAATGAAAAGCTGTCGATAGGGCTGGCAGCCGAAAGCCTTCTGGCATTTCATACCCAGCGTGAACGCTGGTGCCAGGGGGGTATTCAAACACTGTTCCTGAAGGCTGGGCCGTTAGGGCCGGGACTTTCGCTTTGGCAGCGGATTTTGCTTTTCCCGATCTATTGGGTGTTTCACATTCCGGCACGCTTGCTGGTGATCATGATCCCGATCCTGTATTTCTGGTTCGGGTTGCAACCGCTTGAGAATGCCCGAAGCTGGGAAATCTTCTATTGGCAATTACCGGTGCTGATTGCCGGATGGGGAACGGCGCTCTGGCATAATGGCCGGCAGGCCTATCCGATTGTGAATGAAGGGCCTGCGGTGCTTGTATCACTCAGGCTGTTTCCGATTGTTGTCTCGTCGCTGATACGGCCATTCGGGCGTCCGTTCAAGGTGACCCCCAAAGGATCGCAGTCCGGAGTGGGGAACTCGATGAATGAAGCGATCATTCTCGGTGTGTTGTTCGTCCTGACGATTGGCGGGTTCTTTTATAACATCAATACTGATGTCCGGATTATCGACAATGCCAACTTTCTGGCGGTTGGTGGTCTGTGGGCTGCGGTTAACTCTCTGACACTGCTTGTCGCGATATTGATTTGCTTTGAAAGCCCCGTGCAGCGCCAACAGGAACGTTTCCCGATTAGCCTTAAAGCGAGGATCAGGACCAAAGGTGATGACCAACCGCTTGAGATGAACGTCACGGATATGTCTTTGGGCGGGGCGCGCGTGATGTGTCCGGCAGAGGGTATTGACCGCAACAGGTTCCAAAAAGGGGCATTAATTCAGCTGGATGCAGACGAATTGCCACTTCTTGACGCCAGTCTTGCGCGTGCATTTGTTAATGATCAGGAACAATTGGTTCTGACCCTTGATTTTACGCCGGAACCAGTCGGTGAGGTACGTGATGCGTTGATCCGCGTGCTGTACACAAGCGGCATTGATAACGCGTCAAAGCCAGCGGGAAGTTTCGCGCTTTGGGGGGCTTTGTTGCGCCGGATTTTCGGACGTGGGCCGGTAAAGAGCTAGGGCCGCAATATGAGTTTGAGCCTCGCCTAGCTCAGCGCGTCAATGTCAGCTTCGGAAAGTGCTGCAGGGACGATGGTTAGTGGAAGGCGCAACTGACCGATGGTGTCACTTTTGGTCAGAGCCGTGATAAGCGGGCCGGGGCCGTCGCTTGTTGTGCCAGCGGCCAGAACCAGAATGGAAATCTGTTCTTCTTCGTCAAGCAGGTTCAGCAGTTCATCCTTGATCCGGCCCTCGCGAATGAACAGAAGAGGCATGCTGCCGGTTTGTTCGTGAACATATGCAGCCAGTTCGTTGACCCGTGATTCTGCCTCGTCGCGGGCTTCTTCCTTCATCAGGTCACCAACCGCCATCCAGTGCTGGAATTCGGCAGGTTCAATTACGCTCAAAAGGGCTACGCGGCCGCCGGTATGCTGCGCACGACGGCAGGCATAACGCAGCGCCTTGGTCA
>NVTG01000072.1 GCA_002401495.1 Candidatus Kaiserbacteria bacterium | reverse complement strand
CTAATCTTAACTTTCAAATCACTAGTTTTCTTCAAAATACATTCCAACAAAGCAATCAAAGGTCTCTGAATCAAATTTTAACTCAATCCCCTAAAATAAATCGGCATAAGTTTCTGTAACAGATCAATAGTAGTCAAATAGTTTTTCAAAACAGGATCTTTTGAGATGCTTTCACAAAGAAATTCAATAATAATAGGATAAGATTCTTCCAAAGCATAATTCTATTTATTTATCTCAGTCCTCATTGTATCTCTAAGAGTAGGATCAAGGTTGTTTGCTTGTTCTTTTAGTTTTATCAGAGCGGCGTAGCGAGATGACCATGATTATGAGAGGAAGCAGGTTATTAGTTGTTCAGAGAAGAGGTTTATGTAAGAGGAGTGTTTTTGTTTTTGGTCTTCTGATAATGGTTCACTAAACGGCAAAGTAGTAGCTTATTCATTCTATTGCTACTACGTCTCTGTGTTCAATGTTTCCACTCCATCTGGACCAATTGAGCTTTGTTTCTGGATTTGGGGGAGGGAACCCGTTGACCCTGTGATGTTGCCGCCTTGAGAAAATGAACGCTTTTGCTAAATTCTTTCTTAACTCATATGTCTTCCTCTTTTACTATCATAATTCTCAAGTACATCGACTTTAATAAATTATTCTCCCTTCAAAGCCTGTTTACAAACAGAGTTTACTTTGTTGATAAGAGGATCGCGAACCGTAAGTTTCAAAGATAGAATTGATTAGATTAGTTTCAACCTAAAAGCACTCCCATGTTAATCTAACGCATTCAACCTACAAACCTCAACAATAGTCTTAGTAGCAGCCTATCTAACTTTCGCATTCTTATGTGAGCACCATGAACAACAGAAATCAGTAAGTTCTAAATAGTTCTTCCCCAACAATACTTGATGAGGGTTGCGAGCATACATTCCATCTGTAATAATCTTTTGAATTCGCATTGTTATTACACCTAATCTTCCAATCAAAGCTTTGTCGTCAGGTTGCATCAGGTTTTCCATTATCTTTGAACTTACGGAGGTTTCTGTGTTTTGAACTTGTTGCACGTATTTTGAGTTTATGTGGGAGAAGGCTCCGTCCCATACATGGAGTATACATTCTTCAACCTTCTTCTTGATACGTGTATTGGTATGTGTTGTCTTCAATGCAAGTGGTCTAGAAATCTCACAAACTCCAGAGAAACAAGCGTCATAATTGTTTTGCAGTGAGTGCTAAAAGAACACGTTAGCTAGATCTATACTGGCTAAATGGAGAGTGATGTTGTTTTCTTCTAAACATTCTTTCATTAGTTTCACACAGACTTCTACGAATTGGTCGTTTTGGATTGTTTGCCTTGGGGCTGCTATAATATCTTCTTTGAGTTTCTTAAGAAGAATTTCTTTCTCTGACCATTCTTTACTTTTTCCTTTATCCATAACATCATTAAAATCAGATTTTGAAGGTGATATGTTTTCTTTTTGAAGTTAGAAGTCGAGATCTGGGGTTGTGAGAAGCTAAACTCCTTCAAGTTTTTGCAACATGCTTTGTTTAATGTTTTGAGGTAATTCTTTGAGGAAATCTTCACTCACTATTCCTCCAGTTCTCTTATGCACTTCAATCAATATCTTGCTTGCACCTGCTCTAATATCTGCATTTGAATGACTCAAGTTGGGGAATAACACAGATTTTAGTGAGGGAAGTGATAGTGGGCCTTGTTTTATTGAAACACCATAGGAAGTCACAAACTTGTACAACAATTAAAGTTGAGCCAAAAGACCTTTTTGATTTTAACCAGATATTGGAGGTTTAAATTGAGTATGTTTCGAAGTGGTGGGATCATCCTCTTGTGTTTCAGTTGATTCTGTTTGAGGCTTTACGCTCATCTTTATATGATTCTAAATCCTCGAAACCAAATAACTAGCAGCAAACCCTTCCCCAATCCCCGGATGAAACGAGAAATCCAACAACACATCATGTACCTTCCCAACAGATCTCCCACTCCCATCCTCACTTTTAACCAGCATCTTCCCCACAATATCTAAATCAGTAACAGCTCTAACAAATGTTTCAATACCTTTCTCTTCTAAGATAGGAGATGAGATCAAGAATTGAAATAGCTCTATGCTTTGAGAGAATACTTTTACTACTTTGTCTTGGCAGGTTTCGGCGATTAAGATACATGTGGATTTAATGGCGTTGTCAAAGTCGTTTCCTTCACAGTCTTGTAAGGCGGGTTTTATTAGGGAACAGAGGATGTGGGAAAGAGCGCTTTCGCGATGTTTCCAGTTTGAAGAGAGAATTCCAATGGCGATCATTGATCCGAATGAGGCTGAGACTAATGCAGATGGTTCTTTTCCCATATCTAATTTTATGTCTTCTGGTTTCAGTTTTAACACATTAAACTACTACTCATCATTAGGAGCTTATTCATTAGCAGTTTTATAAATCTCATTATCCCCTCCTTCGACCCTCTACAAAATCCTTTCATCATCAGGATTATAATAATGAGTAGCAACAACAATATTAGCCGACTCATTTAAATTAGCAATAGATTCATTAGGTTCTTCTTATACAGGAGACAGTCCTCCAATATGTTCTTCTGTCTAATGTGCAGCAATAAGTTTCTCAAAATCATCCTTATATTCAGGAAACTTCTCAAATGCCATTTCTTGGCAAGATTTGTTATGTTTGTCTTTATGATTATGTCTTACTTTGGTGTTTATTAAGAGATATTCTGCTATTTCGGGTTTACGACCGAGAAGTGCGAAATGAAGAGCGTTGTAGCCTTGTTCGCCTTCTACGTTGGGGTTGGAATTGTTTTCGACGAGGATTTGGACTATGTCGTCGTAGCCGAGGAGACAGGCTACGTGGAGAGCTGTCTTTGAACATTTTAAACCTTCAAATAATGCTTTTTCATATTCGTCGTCTATTCCATCGTCGTCTAAATCGTCGTTTTTTACGCTGCTTAGGCCATAGTGGTCAACCTTCACTTTCCCATCCACAACCAACGCCCTCACAATCTCCAAATCCCCCTCTCTAGCCGCACAAAACAAACTTGAATGTCCCGAATAATTAGTGACATCTGGATCTGCTCCACATTTCATCAACAATTATACAATCGAAAGCTAATTATTCTCTACGGCTTCAAACAGTGGTGTTCTTCCTGCATTATCTGCCATATCCATTCCTACATTTGCCTCCAGCAGCACCTTGACAACCTCTTCCTACCCCTTTTCAATAGAATGATGAACAACAGTGCCACCAGCATTATCTTGTCGCATGGTATTGACACCTCTGTCTACTAAAAGTTTTACTATTTGAACGAAACCACCTCGACCTGCATAAAGGAGAGGAGTACAACCTTTTGGCGATGCTTCTTCAATATTGGCGCCGCCTTTTTCCACTAATAACCTTGCGAAAGGAAAGTCTCCCTTGATAGCAGCACAATTCAAAGGTGTTAGTCCTCTGTGATCTCTGCAGTCAACGTCTAAAGGATCAGTATGACCTGCATTTGAAGAATCTATTAAAATTTGAGCAAGACCAAGATGTCCATGAATCCCACAAACGAGCAGAGAAGTCTAACCATGCTCATCTTATAAGTTTACATCAACTCCCAGACCAACTAGAAACTTTACAACTTATTCTCTGTTACCTCTACATGCCAGATGCAAAGGCGTTGCAAGGTTCTGATTTAATATTTCTGCCTTTGCGCCCGTTCTGTCAATTAAAATCTTGAAAGGTAACTTCAACTTATGACTTACCATTAGTATTTCTACATGCCCGAATTAGGCTGCCTTGTGCAGCATTGTGTTTCCTACTTCATCAAACAGATCTTCGTGATTCATATCATTCGAATCTAGAAAATATTCTACAACTTTTATGTCATTTGCATCAATGGCGTCCCAAATGTTTTAATATTTTCTTAACAATAATCGTTACGCTTACCCTAAATTTTTGGGAATGGCTTGAGAGAATTTATCTAAGTCTTCTACACTTTCATCGAAGTCTTCTTCGGCTAGACCCTTTTTGAGAACAACACCAATTTATTTCTGCTCGGCTTTGGACAGACCTCTTGTTTAAATAAAACTTACTATTTATCACTTTATCTGCAGCGTAGTCGTCAACATTAGGGTCATCGTCTCCATCATCTACAACTTTTTTACGCAACTGAATGCGAGTTTCTTTGTCAGTGACATGCACTGCGCGTTAACTAGAACATCCTCCTCCCATGATTAAATTCGAAAGATTTTAAATTTAATATACATTCAAAAATCACTACACATGAAATCTCTCATTTTATTTTCAATTTTCCGGCTTCCAAGCATGTCCATAATATCACCTCCTTCATCAAAGGGATCAAGGGATTATGCTTTTTGCTTGAGAATGCCAGACTAATCTTTGTCTATTTTCTTGAACAACCAATTATCCAATTCGTCATCATCTTCAACTTCACCACTTCGACGACCATTATAGTTTCCTGTTCGTTCTTAGTAAACACCTCCCAATTCGTTCTCTGATTCTTTTATTGTGTCTAAACGCTTTCCTCCATTGTGAACATCTGGTGAAAATCCTGGCAAGCCTGAGAACTTTCTAGAATCCATCATTTATTCTGAAGCTCCAGTGGTTGGGCAAGAGTTCATAGATCCCTGACTTTACATAAGCCAGTCCTCAACTTCTTTACCTTTTAATAATTCATCTTCTTAATTATTAATATCGCAATCTTCGTCATCGCTACTAGAAGATGAGAGATGAGTTTGATTCAAAAATTCTTTCCCATACTTCTCTTGCACCACTTCTAATGCTCGCGCTACCATTAAGTCAGTTGAAATCGTGCCTTCTGTGTTTGATGCCGTTCCGTTGTCGCTTTACATTTCTTTTAGATAAGCACTCAAACTCTAAGCAAGTTTCTAAAACCTTGGAGACTGCACAACTTCTTGTGGCAATATCCCACTGATAGCCATATTAATTGTGCTGAGAGATCCTCCTCCAATCAAGAAATTAGCAACAACAGGTTTTAGAGATTTATTTGTGCCTTTATATAATTTATCAAATTTTCCTGAGTTTGCCTACTTCAATAATTTATCTTCTATCTATTGAGCATTTAGATCGCCTTCGTTCTTTGGGGAGAGATTTTCGTTTATTTTATTAGAGATTACTTGGTGTTTTGGTGGGGATAAAGAACGAGCTCGTCGTTAAAATGGAAATATAAAATTACTACCAGGTTCACCTTCTTTAGATTCTTCAAATGGCTTCTCTATATCACCACTCGTTTCATTCAGCTAACGAACTGGCTAGGCTGATTATTATTTGATTGTTTCAGTACTAGCTAGCTAATTCTGTTGATCTATTTTATCAGTGCTACTCAACGTATTTAATGGCGAAGGTTTATTCTCAGTTTTAACAGGCTGAGTAACTCTATTAATATTAGTTGACTGTTCTCCAACAGAAGGTTATGCGTCATCTCTTTGAGGTGAAGGACTCTGATAAAATTCGTTATTTTTCTTTATTTAATTGATTGCATGCATGATTCCATGTTTTTTCATGTCTTTTGCAAAGTTTATCTTCTTTTTACTCTCAACTTTGATCCCCAGTTGTTGCTATGGAGGCGAACCGTACCTTTTAGTCTGCAGAATTCCCATTGCATTGGGTACTTTGCTTTGGTTCATTAAATTCCGAAGATAATCACACTGACTGTTTCTATCTTCGTCTTATTTTTATTTTTCCGAATTCTGAGGGACGATAATTATTTTCTTTTCTTCTTAACGAGGGCTCACTTTCTTTACCACAATTCTCTTCATGGGTTTTTTTTCCTCTTCTTATTTCCTCTCTTCAACCCCAAAACTGAAGCTGACGTCAGTCTTGCTGTCCTACATTTAGAACGGATTATCATTTGATCGTTGTAAATGAGATGAAATAGAGCTTATTGAAGCGTTAGAAATGTCATTCTAGTGAGTTGTTGTTCCACAGTTCTTAAATCCCTACCCGTAAAACCTTGGTTCTTAAGCTTCACTTGCATTTGATGGTTTGTTAGCTAACTCAAAAATGGCAGAAGTTGAAGATTTAATCGAGATGTCAAGGTAACTAGTAGTCGTAGGTTATGCCTCATCTTCAGTATTTCGTTAGGATTGTCGCACATTTTCTCGCATTGATCGTTTGGCTACTGCCTTTACAAGCTTCACTTATTTGCTGGATATAATTTTTACTGAACGGTTAGGATCTGCGTCAGGACTTCTCTGAGGAGAGACTTGAGATGGAGATGGGCTTTTCTTAATAAACCTCACTGTCTTTGGCAAAATACTTCCAGTTCCTTCGGGAGAGATCTTACCAGTAAAATCTCCTTTTGGGCTTCCCTGAAACTTCAAAAGTCTCTGATTACCAATCGATGCACTTTATCCTACTATCAAAGACTTATGCCCTGGAGAGATCTAGATATTCTCAGCTTAATTGAACTTTGTCTTTCTAATATTCATTTAAATTTATTATTCTTACTACTCTAATTAATGGATTCTCACGATGACACAACCTCCATGACATCCCGTCAAACAGGAGAAGGGGTTTTGGGGTTTTG
>NVTG01000071.1 GCA_002401495.1 Candidatus Kaiserbacteria bacterium | reverse complement strand
GCCAGGAATTTATACTTATATATGTCTCATTCCAGGACACGGGGATATGATGGGAATGCGTGGCTCTATTCGCATTGTCAGAACGGTCAAATAAGAACCGCCGCCATAAACTCAGTGACTCAACGACCAAACACAGTGTAAGTTAATTCCCGTGGAAAAAGAAATGATCGATCAGAGCTTCTCAGACGAAAATCACTCCATGCAGGTATTTGAAAATATTGAGTGGGAAGCATGCCAGTTCAAAAACTGCCGTTTCACCGATACGAGCTTCATTTCTTGCACGTTTCTCGATTGCAGTTTTGAAAACAGTGATTTTTCTAATGCCAAGCTACTCAATAGCCGCTTCAATTCCTGCAAATGGTCTCACTCGAAACTTCTTGGAACAAACTGGAGTCAAACTAAGGACTGCATCTTCCTCGAGTTCCAGCAATGCATTCTAAATTACGCCGTCTTTGCAAATCTGAAACTATCAAGATCGATTTTTGAAAATTGTAAAATGATCGAAACTGATTTTTCAGAAAGCGACCTTCGCGAATGTATTTTCAAAAAATCTGACCTTGCAGCTACAAACTTCAATGGGTGTGACTTGAGAAAAGCAGATTTTAGAGAGGCACGAAACTATTCAATTAATCCGCTTTTCGTAAAAATCAAAAAGTCTAAGTTCTCACTACCTGAGGCAACCAGTTTGCTCAATGCTTTGGAAATTGAAATCACCTAACCATCGTCAGAATTTGGTAGCGATGCTGCTTCAAAGAAAAAGCTCTTAACGGACTTCATAGCCTCAATGAATTTTTCAAAATCTACGGGCTTGGCAATGTAGCCATTTGCACCAAGTTTGTAGCATTTATTGATATCCAGAGAAGAGTCCGATGTGGTCAACATCACTACAGGAATTGACTTTAACTTGGCATTTGTTTTGATTTTCTGCAACACTTCAAGCCCACCAATTCCGGGCATATTGATGTCCAGCAAAACAAGGCCGGGACGTATCGACGCATCTATCTCGTTATAAAGATAGTCCAACGCCTTTTCGCCGTTCACAACATGCACGACAGGTCGCTCAAACCCTGCTTTTTTAAAGGAGCGCTGCAGGACCTCATAATCATCCTCATTATCCTCAACCACTAAAATTGGATTTGATGCCTTTAACTCCATGCTGATTTCACAGTAATCCTTATAAAAGGTTTCGATTCAATCAATCGCGAATTGTTCATAAAACTCAATAATATCGACTCATTTTGTGTCATTTACATCAATCCAATACAACCGACAACCGAATAGGCATCGTTCGCCCTCTGCCTTTGTAATAAACCCTTATCTTATTTGTCCCGTTTCGCAAAGCCGAAACCGGTATATACCGGTGCCTTGACGTTCGCACATCTTTCCATGAACGCGCAAATTCCCTTCCGCCCATGCGGTTCGGGAAATTATATACCGGATCGATACCTGGAAGGCGAGTCGTCCGTATCAAACGGAACTCCTTGCCATTCACGTCGACGAAAAGATCTTGAGCACTCCACTCCCTCTTATATTTTGTTCCTCTCAATTGAACCCGAAGGAAGAAACGATTCCTTTTCGAGACGCGTAAGGACGGACGACTAATTGTAAATCGACTGTACGTAGAATGTCTTAGAACTCGAGCATTTAGATCACTTTTCGAATTTCTATTTACCAAAAAATAACTGCCGCGCTTTCCCTCAAGACACTTAATAGACTTTATGCAAGACAACACATCTGACCAACCAAACCGGTCTGCAGGCATCAGTCCCGAATTGCTTTTAAAGTAATACTGAAAGTTAAAAAGTGAAATTCCATCGACCCCAGCCCGACGCATTTCGTAAGCTGTTGTGTACAATTCGTTCAGGTGAGCTTGTCTTCGAGCAACTCCGGTCGAAGTCGAAGCGGCATCAGAGATTGGGTAAATCTCTCCATATATTTTTGTGTCGCCATTGTTTCGAAAAGCTGTCGGCATTTTCCAATCAGATGAATTGTAAGGTAATCTTTTTGCCAAAATAATTGCATCGGCTTTTCGTTTGAGTAAACGCGTCCAAGAAATTCCAAAATGATGTTCTTCAACATCTATCGGAATCCGAATAATAATTTTTACGTGTCTGCCAGTTTTTGCAATTTGGTTTCTATCACGAAAAACTCGACTCAATAATAAATTCATAAAATAGCGTCTTCGACTAACGGAAACCCTTTCAGGAAAATAACAGGGCGAGCGACTAAAATCTAATTCTACAGCTTCAGTATTGTCGTTTAGCAATAGAGCTCTAATCTGGCGGTACCTGTGATTAATAACATCTATTTTACTAAAATCCAGAGAGTAACCATCTTCTTTACAGCCAGGCCCATCACTAAATTTACCGTATTTGGCGCGTTCCTTTTTTGAAACCACAAAACCTCGTTTCAAAAAAATCAGAAACTCTGGGGAAATAGCTGCAATCTTTCTAGTGATCAGTTTTTCAGACGAAGAAAAACTGCCATCTAGAAACTTCTCTGCACCATTTACATGATGATGGTCATTCATGCGAACGCTTACGATCGTTCCGGGCTCAAGGTCATTTAAAATTTGTCGGTTCTCGACTTTCCCTGAAATTAAATTATCTAATCTTTCTTCACTCAATAGAGTCTTACATGCCCCCTTCAGGAGCCGGCACAACCACTCTTTATATGACAATTTGCCAGTCCAGTACCAAAGTGAATGGCTACCGTAGGTCAAACTCAGGCTAAAACCGGCTCCATTGCCGGTAATGTCTCGCTTTGCCTTCGACAGCTCCGACATGACCTCTTCATAGCTGTGACCAATAGGACTCAATGCTTTACCTTCTCCGTCAATCAAAGGCTGTAATGTATGAACGTAAAGGTCGTGATTCACTATTATAAATGGAAGTGTTTTCGAACCGGACAATTTGTCAAAATTTTGAAACGGTAAAATCACCGCCAAAAGGACCAGGCTAAAAATAATTAACTTTATTTTGCGCATACTTTGCCCGTCCGATCGCTCATTCTATCAACCGCTCAAAACGAGTTAACACAACTCCAGATCCGTACGCCACAATCTCAACAGGAGTTTTATTTTTCCTCTTGCCCGAGCAATAAACATAAGACTCCACTCGATAGCTGCCAGGCCTTTTGATCTGAAAAATGCGTTCAACACTGAGATTTGAATAGGTATATGGTTTTTTTAAATATCGACCAGCTACGGGAGACCGCTCCAATACTCGACTGCCTTGTTTAAGCTCCATACGAATGAAGCAGCTGCGAACATCTGCCCCAAGATATTTGAAAGTCGCCATAGACTTAGCCCGCAGAAAACCACTCTTAGCGAATTTAATAGTCTGCATAGGAGCCACGCGTACTCGTTTTTTATCTGGGTGAACCTTGGTATTTTTTGACAAGGCAGCTCGTGTCACTCCAGTTAGACCAAAAGACTTCGCACCATACCCTTTGCTAAAAATAATTCCATCGAGTGCTGCGTAGCTTCTTCGAGCAAGCATCCGCGGTACAACGGCACTGCTTTCTAGGCCGTAAACAGCACTATCAATCAACGTCGATCCTGAGCGTGGCGCACTCCACATACCAATTCCATATTGAGTCAATCGGAACAGTTCTTTTGGCGTCGGATTTTCCGTTGCAACACTATGGCGTTTTCCATCTACCCGCAGTTCAAAACCAAACATCGGAATTTCTTTATTAGGTTTCTCAGCACTTCCTTGAGCATAGGCATAAATTAAATCACCTTTATAAACGTTTAGTTTCGCACTTAGCAGCCGATATTTCGTTCGATAAGGATCAGAACGATTTTGAAAATAAAAACTAGAACTGCTCGATTTAGCCCTGAATGTCTTCTTTGGCCACCAAGCAGCAGCGAGATTTGTGATTGAGCTAGAGGGCAGATACGGACGGTAATGGTTAATAATTAACTGGGTTTGTTTCGAAAAATGAACCAAGCCTTTTACGCGAGATGTTCGCGCCATCAAGTCCACACGAAGAGAGTGATTTTTTTTAACCTTACAGACACCTGATACTGCAAAAGACCCATGGTGGTTACCACCAGCACGTTTGAGAGTTTTCATTCGATAAGCTGACGACCTTGCCCCATTGCATGCCAGATACGAATAAAAAACTGAAGTCGATAAGTCTCCGGGTGGAGGCTCATGCGTTCCCTCAACCAAACCATGCAAAATAAGATAATCACCTTTTTTTACCTTAATCTTTCGAGTCAAATAACTGCGGTATTTAGTGTTCGTTGCTCTTTGGCCAGATTTTTTTTCTACTGTGATAGAACTAATTAATCCGTAACTTGTTTTATTCAGAATTGATGCCGACTTTTTGGAAGCCTCTTTCTTCACCTGAGCCTTCTTGGGAGATAATTGCGGCTCTATTTGCGGTTCTGCCACCGCAGCCGCTTCCATATCTTGTTCAGATACATGCGACTCTATTTGCGGATCTACCACCGCAGCAGATTCCATATCTTCAATCGTTTTTTCTAGAGAAAATGGTTCTACTTTGCCACAGTTTTGAAATAAAACGACAACTGCAAGTAAACTTGCCAACAGCAGACTAGCTTTCGAAATAGTTTTCATATTTCACACCACCTCTTATAAAATACTCTATTTTCGATACTTTGACCAAGATCGCGGCAGAATGTCTCGTTGTAAATCGCCAAAATGAGACATATTGACGATCCAGCGCAGTGCAGGCCATTTGCTTCAGAGGATAAAAAGACATAGACTTGTGATGTCGATGAGAAAATTTCGCCTTTTGCATTTTTTAATGATCTCGCTCTTTGTATTGGCAAGTATCGCCAATAGTTCGCACACCGTCGAGTTGGATTACGACCACTGCGATGATGCCCTAGTTCTGAGCGACCATACCTTGCCGGCACCATCTGACTCTGAACAGGAAAGCGATGACCACTCTGATCATCAACACAAGTGCTGTCACCACGGCAATTTTCTATCCAATTTTCAAAATGTTTCTTTTCTAGAAAGTGATCGCCTTTTAGCCGAAGCGCCACCTGAGCAGTTGATCTCTGATCCACACACTCGAAGTCCATTTCAGCCTCCCCGAGCCTAACACCTCAATTCTATAGTTTATTATCGATTTCTTATTAACTTCATAATTTGAGGTATGAGTTATGCTCAATGCAATTATACGCCTTGCGCTCTCCCATCGACTGATCGTCACCGGGATCGCAGCACTTACGATCGTTTACGGTAGTTTAACTCTCAACCAATTGCCAATTGACGTTTTTCCCGACCTGACCAAACCCATTGTAACTATTATGACCGAAGGGCACGGTAGAGCACCTGAAGAAGTCGAAGTGCTGATCACTCTACCGCTCGAAAACACGCTGAACGGCCTTGCAGGGCTCGAAAGAATTCGCTCAACATCAGGCATTGGTCTTTCAGTCATTTACCTGGAATTTTCTTGGAATTCAGACCTATACCGCAGCCGCCAACTTGTGGCTGAACGATTGCAACTGGTCAGAGGTCAACTGCCAAAAGACGCGATTCCGGTGATGGCGCCCATCGCTAGTCTGATGGGACAAATCCAGCAAATTGCACTCTCTTCAAAAGACGAAAAACTCTCGCCCATTCAAATTCGCACATTGGCTGAGTGGTCCGTTCGCCCGAGGCTTTTATCCATACCGGGAGTGGCACAGGTGATCTCCATCGGCGGAGGACTCAAGCAATATCAGATTCTAATTTCTGCAAAGAAGTTAAACCGCTATCAAATCACCGTGGATCAACTAGATTCGGCCCTCTCTAAAATCAGCCAGAATACCACCGGTGGATTTGTCGACCAAGGGCCTCAGGAGCTACTGGTTCGAAATATCGGTGCTGTCTCATCGATTGAAGATATTGAAAAAACCGTTATTGGCCTTCACTTTGGAAAACCAGTTTTAATCAAAGACATCGCAGCCGTTCAAATTGGAGCCCGAGTGAAACGAGGCGATGGCAGTTACATGGGAAGCCCTGCAGTCATTATGGTCATCCAAAAACAACCTGGAGCCGACACCGTCCAAGTGACAAAATCCGTTGACGAAGTCATTAGGCAACTTTCGCCTTCACTGCCAGAATCATTAGTCATCAATACCAATGTATTCAAGCAAGCCAATTTCATCAACGCTGCAATCAATGGCATCACTTCTAAGCTGAAGTACGGCACAGTGCTCGTGTTTCTCGTTCTTTTGGTATTTCTTGCCAATTTAAGAATGAGCCTAATCACGCTGATGGCCATACCTCTCTCATTTTTCACCACCTTTATTGCCTTTAAATTTTTCGGTCTATCAGTCAACACCATGACCCTTGGAGGACTCGCTATAGCTATCGGCGAATTAGTCGATGACTCTATTGTCGATGTCGAAAACATCCATCGGCGCCTCAAAGAAAATGCTGCACTCTCGCACCCACGACACTCGCTGAGAGTCATTTATGAGGCATCCTCTGAAGTTCGAAACTCGATCTTTTTGGCGACTCTGATCATTGCGCTGGTATTTTTGCCGCTGTTTAATTTATCAGGCCTCGAAGGGCGACTTTTCACCCCACTAGCGGCATCTTATCTATGTGCACTTCTTGCATCATTGTTGATATCACTCA
>NVTG01000070.1 GCA_002401495.1 Candidatus Kaiserbacteria bacterium | reverse complement strand
TGCACAGAAAGCTTGTAAATCTTATTTAACTGCATTATATACTTTTTTTCGAAACGGGCTACAATGTAGCTACAAATTTAGGAGAAGCCGTTATGACCGCAAATGCCGTAGTGCGCGCCCGTATCGACGAAAATGTAAAAGAAGAAGCCAGTGTTGTTCTGTCCAGCATGGGGTTAACTATATCTGACGCCTTCAGAATGATGCTCACGCGAATTGCTGTAGAGAAGGTATTGCCTTTCGACATCATGATACCAAACGCTGAAACGATCGATGCTATAAGGGCCTCTAAAGCCGGTGAAACACAGTCTTTTGACACTGTTGGTGGCCTTATGGATGATCTGAATGCGGCAGATTGAGCGCACAAGTAAATTCAAAAAAGATTACAAAAGAGAACTAAAGGGCCAACACAAAGACACCTTAAATGATGTCTTTGTGGAAGTTGTCACAAGCTTGGCATCTGACCTGGCGCTTGATGAAAAATACAGAGATCACTCCTTGTCCGGTGAATGGAGTGATCATCGCGATTGTCATATAAAACCTGATTTAGTTTTGATTTATCGGCTAGAAAACTCCGACAAGCTACACCTTGTTCGAATAGGCTCTCATAGCGAATTATTTTAATAGCCTATTTAACATGTATCCTGCGAAGCTCTATTTTGTCTTTATGTTCAGGGTGTTCAAGTATGTAAAGGCGCGCATACTAGGGGATTAGGTTGTTGTTGATTTTGAATTTCTTTTTGCGCCCAACATCCCAACCAGAGCCAGTTGTTGCGACAGCCACTTCCCATCGAATGCGTTCTAAAATCAGGCGCGATGAAATCTTCTTAGCCCCGCCTCGTATCAACTGATCGGCAAATCGTACATAGAGTTTGAACACGTCCGGATTGCTTTTGTGAAACTTAATAAATTACTTGCAGGCGCTCATTACTTAATCACCTCGGACACAGCTAATTTTCCAGCGTCAGTCCACGTTACACCTGTATCAAATGCCTCAAAGCCACACCGCATAACACAATGTTTTAAATATCCGGCCTTAATCAGTTTGACAATGTATGGGTGATTGCGGCCCCTTGGCGGCTCCCATGCTTTACCAGCGGTCTTTTCCATAAGTCTAATGAGTAAGTCTTGTTTTATTTCAACAGATGCTATTTACTTCTCCCTTTGCCCTTTAAGCTCCGCGCCAGGTTGGTTACTGGATCGCGAGGCTATGGGTATAATATGACGGGCTAACTTGTTTAGGTTCCCAAGCCCAACTTACCCCACAGGTAAGCGGTACTGTTGATCACCCTTTCAGGCGCCGGACTTGATCGTCACTGACGGTTTAGATTTACCAAATGTCACGCGATCGGTTTTATAATCGACCTCAACAGTCATCGGGTAGACTGTTACTTTGGATTCGATATAGATCGGCACGGTACTGACTAGATCACCATTTTGAATGACGCACATCACCCAGGTTGCGGAACTATTTTTAGAAGCAAAGATGCCGTTGGGCTCTGCCTGCTCTACGATACCAACACCTCCGTTAGCGCTTGTGTAGCCAACCTTTACTGGATTTGTTAAGCTCGTATCGTAGGGCAAACCAAAGCCAATTGACGAACAGTCACCTTCAACCTTGCCGGTGTTCGATCGCCATACCGTATGAGTGGCCACCTCTTCGTTTCGTGCCTGATATAGCTGAATAACGATGTCGCGTTCCAGCGACCAATTGAACGCCGGGATTGGTTGAGCAACGGAATAGTGTTTTTGTTGCAATTCAACGGCTGCTTTATCTTTGCCGTCGCTAGAACTATCGCCACAAGCGGATAGTGCCAGCATACCAAATAGCGCCAAAGATGTGATTAGTAATTTTTTCAATTTAACGATCTCCTGTAAAGATGATTACGTTTTCCGGAAGCAGAGATTTTTCTGCAATGATTTTTTGCCGTAAAGCTTGCTTTTGTGCGCCTTCGGGCAGCGTTTGGCACTGCGAACTAAATCGCATAATTGCCGTACGTCGTGCTTCCACATATTGATGTGATTGCACAAAAGCTTTGCGCTCAAACGAGAGCCAAAGTGGTAAAGAGATGACCTTAAACCAGGCTAACCCCGCGATGATCATCGCTGTGAAGATCACCCAAATAAGGACGATTTTCATAATGGGCGTCTGGTGTTTAATTTTATAAGCGTCGCTCAATTTTCAACTCCTTGAAGTCTCTTTGATTATCCAAGACTTAGGTTTCAAACCACCGACTAAAAGTCGGTGGTTTGAAACCTGCGTATTCGAGAAATCACCTATCAAATTTGCAAACAACTTGGCGTCACAATAGTAAAAGGAGTTCTGTCTGCTAATCACATTCATATGTTTGTTGAAATACCGCCCAAGCTATCAGTCAGTGAGTTTATGCGCCGGGTAAAAGGCTGTACGTCACGAAAAATACAACAGGAATTTCCGGAATTTCGACAACGGTATTGGGGGCGTCGATTTTGGGCCAGAGGATATTTTTGCACCACTTCGGGAAATGCCACAAACCAAACTATCATAGATTATATAGAAACTCACACTCCGGATGAACCTACCGACATTAGTCGGTAGTGGTTAAGTTTTTAATTTAACAGATGATTGTCGGGCATCTGTTAGTTAAGTAATTGATTACTTACTATTTATATTAAACTATGCCGCGTCAAGCATCATGGCGGAATTGCGACTTTCAAAGGCACGTTCTAATGTGTCTGTGACATCTAGGTCGGTGCGAATTTCGTCATAGCGCGGGTGTGACAAGGCATAAAAATCATTGTCGCGACCTTTGGTGAGGTCGTTGCATTGAACGTTCATAATTGGCCCAACAACTTGACGGTTCACATGAAACCAATCACGTAGTTTTTCGGTCAATGTTGTGACACCCACCTGACCTTTAATCTTCCCGTCATCGCTTTCAAAGGTGATAGCAGAGAAGTAAGCTTCATTCTTCGAACCTTTATTGCCGGGCAAAAAGCCAATGATCCGAACGCCGATGGTGATTTCCAGTTTCAGCTTGAGTTGCTGTAGGCTTGTGCCATCACGAAAGACTGCATCCTTGTCTTTATAAATTGACCCTTCAAGACCGTCTTTCATCCAATTGGCAGTATGAACAAGCGCTTCGGCAACCGAATCAACACGATGGGTTTCAATAACCGTAACGTGATCGTCGTCATGTGCCGTTTCATTACCTTCGCTAACGCTGTCAATTAGTTGATCCAAGCGTCGATAATAACTTACGGTGTTTTTCACCTTGTTGGCAGCGTTAGCATATTCTTCGAAGGTGACATAATCCCACATTTCATAAACGATATTGTCATGAGGCGGATTGTCAGAGTTGATCAAGCCATTACCGATAGAGCGAGGGAGCGTTTTACGATCCTTATAAAAGTTTTTAGCAATATCTGCGGCCATCACAGGGTCTTCTTTGTGTATTTTTGGCAAAATTTCATCGAGTAATTTTGCGTCCAGCACGACAGTCAATTCGCCAAAATATTTACCCGGCCACATGTGCTTGAGAATTTTATCCAAAACCGGATAATTATGCTCTTCACCCTGTCGTGTAACGTAAGACGCTTTGCTGTCTAAGACTGTGGCTTCACGATAAGTGCCGTCAGCCTTTAGCTGAACAATTGCCCCTTTTGGATTGACCTTTCCAGCAGTTTCTTTTTTCAGCTTGCCGTCAATCATTTTGTCTTCCGAATAGATACCACAGCGCATATAGACAGGCTTCACAATGAGCCCTTTGAAGACTTTATTTATATTGCTGCGACCCATGTTGATCTTCAAACTGCGGTCGAGGATTTGAGTGATAATTATGAAATTATCAGGGCGCATATTGGCCAGAATTTTTTCAAGTCGTTCGTGAGCCGCATTGCCTGTGAAGTTTCGCGTGGCAAAGTCATCGCGAAGAAACTTTAATCCAGCTTCCAGGCTAATCTTGTTGGTCGTGATGGTGATATCATCCGGCATGTTTTTCATTGTGATGCCGTAGGTGTAGATCACCTTGTCATACGCCATCTTTAGAACCATTTGTAGCAGTTCATTATCGGCGTATTTCTTCAATACATCCATTTTGAAATTGGATCCATTGTCTGAACGCAATTCATCCAGAATTTCAGGAACTGTTTTCCCCATTATGTTCTCGCTTTCATCAGTTTGGCGCGCTCTAGAAGAGACAAGCCTTTGGTTTCAGGTTTAGGTTTTTCGACTTCTTGATCGGGTTTTGATTTTGGAGGCTTTGAAACCTCCTTTTCTGCCATCTTGGTAATGACATCGGCGTAATCCGGCGAAGAAGCGTCCAGTGCGCTTTCTTGTTTGGGTTTTGATTTTGGCTTTTTGACAGTAGGCTTGCTCTTGGGTTCTGGCCCGACCACTTCTACCGCTTCGCCATGATTGGACTGTACTGGAAAAAGTGGAGGCGTCTTTTACTTTTATGCAGCGGTCATTTCAAATTTCACCGGACTTGTATATCCCAAAGTTGAATGCCGTCGAACGGGATTATAAAATCCTTCTATATAATTTTCAATCTCACATTTTGCCTGCTCCCTTGTCATGAAGATTGTCCTCCAGATTAACTCTGCTTTGATCGTTTTAAAAAATGTTTCCATTGCGGCGTTATCATAACAATTTCCCTTACCGCTCATGGATATTTCGAAGCCATGTTTTTCCAACATTTTTTGATAGCGATCAGAGCAATATTGGCTCCCGCGATCAGAATGGTGAATAATACCTTTTGGCGGCTGCCGCCAAGCAATAGCCTGGCTTAAAGCGCGTAGTGGCAAATCTGTTTTCATACGTTTATCTACTGCCCAGCCGACCACGCGGCGGGAAAAGAGATCAATGACACAGGCAAGGTATAACCAACCCTCTGCGGTCCAGATGTAGCTAATATCAGCCACCCATTTTTGATTTGGTTGGGCAGCTGTGAAATCCTGGTCCAAAAGGTTTGGTGCAATATAGCGGTCATAATCGCTGTCTGTTGTCTTCTTAAACTTTTGTTTTCGTAGTGGAAGCAAGCTATTTACCGTCATCAGGCGCCGGACACGGTCTCTCCCGACAAGGACACCAGCTTCTAACAGCTCGTGCCATACACGAACCGGGCCATAGGTCGAACGACTATTCTTTATAAGCGGCGCGAATGTGGGCGAGTAAAACCATATCGTCAAGCTGGCGCTTACTAGGAATCCTTTTGCGCCAAGCATAATAGCCACTCACACTCACCGATAAAAGCTGACATAATCGTTGCAGCGGAAGATCAAGTATGGCCCTTTTTACATCGATGAATTGATATTTCATCGGCTTTCCCTCGCAAAAAAGGCCATTGCTTTTTTTAATAGGTCACGCTCCTGAAGAGCCAAATCACGTTCACGCCGCAAGCGTTTGATTTCTTTCATTTGATCGTCATGTGGACCGGATAAAAGATCCCGTTCCCGATCTTCTCGAACCCAGCGGCTAAGCGCGCTGATGCTAACACCAATATCACGGGCAATCTCCCGCTGCGAGCGCCCGCTGGTCTGCACAATGCGAACTGCTTCTGATTTAAAAGATGCATTAATATATGGTTTCTTTTTTGTGGATTTACTGGATGTCATCGCGTGTTCCTATCGTTCAATTATAACTTATAGGACGCCTCCACTTTTTCCAGTACAGTCCAAACAGACGTAGTTTTACCAACTCCTGTACCTGCGGCGGCCAGAAGATGCCCCTTCAAATTGAGACGTAATAAATCTGATGTACCAGCCGCTACTACCTTTTTTTGTGCGTTATAATTTTCCCCCATTATGATATTTCCATTTTTAAATTCAGACATTAGCTCGTTTTCAGGGAACCATTCGGCGCTACCATGTGTGTTCCGAAATACTTTCCTGTATTTTTTCTCGGCCTTGCTTTCAAACCGTTCGACCTTGAAACGATGCACGGCCCCTGAAATCAGAAAGGTTATAAATAAAATCCCAACAGGAACCATCAATGCCCGGTTTATATATGTAATTAATTTCTTATAAGGCATATTTTGAGCATGAGGAATTAGTCGCTGCAATTCAAAATAAAATTCATAACAAACTGCTGCTGCCAAAAGGAAAGTTGGCAGAAATATTATGTTTGGATGAAAATATCCAACCGACCTTTTGTACAAAACAAAAATCGTTAAAGGAATAATAGAAGCAGCAATATACATCGGTGGATAATAGCCAACATAAAAAACTTCGGTAAATCGATATCCGACAACACCAAGGATTATCAAAACAAAAATTGTGGGCCATATAGTAAATTTATTTATATACCCTGATGTTAAAAAGGTAAAAACTAGTCCTGCAGCTGGGACCAGTAAAGTAAGATTTATATATGGAACTAGTTCGCGATAAGTGTAACGATCCGTATAAACGTATAAGCGAATTGTTTCTAAAACAAATTCCAGCCCCAAAGCCGCGGCGAATAATATAATTGGGAGAAAAATAAAACATGGATGAGAAAGCCCACTAGCTCTTTTATATATTGTATAAATGCAGAATGGAATTAGTGAAAAGCTAATTATCATTTGAGGTGCATAATCAGTATAATAATCATCGGTTCATAAGGTAGTGTTCGCAATTCCGTGTCATTTCGATATTATGTTTAAAAAAGGAAATGATAGATGTCTCAAGAATTTAATTTTAATAGCGCCCTTGCTGCTATG
>NVTG01000069.1 GCA_002401495.1 Candidatus Kaiserbacteria bacterium | reverse complement strand
CCTCTACGATTTTTCTGGCCTGTGAGGCGGTTTTTGCTGTATCACTACTTAGTACATAAACGGAGGCGCCCTTTACATTTTTCTCAATATATTGCTGAATACGCTCTATTCCAATCCCAAGTGGAACTAGATCCCAACTATTACAAGAAACACACGATTCATTTGCATCTCGTCCACTTCCACATCGGTGACAGAGTAGGTTTCGTGAATTTCTTCCTTCGTGTAAGACCATTGGGGAATTACAGCTATTGCAAGTAACGACTTTGTCACAGTCATTACAAACTGTTTGTGAGGCGAGACCTCTTCTTCCTGCAAATACAAAGGCACGTTTTCCTAAGGAGACAGATTCCTTTAACTTATCAATGGTTTTAGAAGAAAGAGAAGGGAACTCTCGCTTCTCTTCTTTTGCAAGGACACGGTCTTCTTTAGCATCAACTATCACTACTTTAGTTTCTGCTTTCATTCTTCGAGAGTGTTCCTCCATTCTTGTAACAAACCCACTAATAATCTCTTTTTGAACTTTTAAACTTAAAGTAGTTCCAGAGTAAATTAATGAGCTCTTAGTTTCTCTTGCAATATTTTCAATTAAGACACGGGCATCAGCCTTTGGGCGCACTTGTTGTTTAAAGGAAGAGGAAACCTCGTTTTCAATAATATACATAGAGATATCAGAACGGGGAATGCTCAAAAATACTGGTGTACCTATTATAAGAACAGGATGTTCTTCATTGAGTATTAAATTCCAAGTTTCTAATTGTTTCTTCTTCGAAGAAGAACTTTCCAAAAGAAACGAGTATTGCTCTATTCCTTTACTGTATTCTTCTAAAAACGCAGTTGCTTCATTTATAGTAGGAACACAAAGAAAAACGGATTCACCTTTAGCAAAATTTCCACGTATTAAAGTTTTGTACTTTTCGAAGCGTTCTTTCTTCGGTAACTGCAGAGCCAGTCTTTCAAAAGTTGAAGACTCTCTTTCTTTAGAAGTAGGGTTTTTCATCTTTCCTTCGGACAACGCATTTAGAATAGCAGTAGGCGTATAGCTCTGAATTAGAGAGCCTTCTGAGGTTGCGAAATATTTAGCCGTCTCATTTATCGCTCTTACAAAACCTTCGGTAAACACAAGACTTGGTTTTTGCTTTCGTATCTTTTTAGTCTCATAAGTATTAGTGCGAAGGAGAGACTTAATCGCTTTTGCATCTTCAACTTCAAGAACAAGTGCTGGAACTTCTTTACTACGCAGTGGTACTTGTATAACAGAGCCAACAGGAATTTCATCAGCAGAAAAATAGGAAAGATGAGACATCCTACTTTTTACTATCGGAGTTACGTGCACTATGAACATATTGGACAGCATAACACAGGGGATATCCTAAACACCTATATCATATATGATATACTCCTTTAAATGAAACCTCACAGAAAAATTGGATTATTTATAAAAGAATTGAGAAAAAAGAGGGGAATGACCCAGAGTGAATTTGCAAAGGCCTTAAAAACTTCACAGTCAGCCGTAGCCAGAATGGAAAAGGGGGATCAGAACCTTTCAACAGCACAATTATTGAAAATTAGTGAAGTATTACAACACCAAGTTGTTGCTATAAAAGAAGGCGTTGATTTTATAATCAAAGGGGGAAACAAACTGCACGGAGTGGCTGTAACTAACACTTCAAAAAATGGAGCACTGGGTTTAATGTGTGCTTCCCTACTAAACAAATCTCCCACCACTCTTCATGGAATTCCAAACATAGAAGAAATTTATAGGATGATTGAAGTGTTTAAAAGCATCGGAGTACAAGTTGAATCAAAAGGGAAAAATACTTTAAAAATAACTCCACCGAAGAAATTCAAAATAGATGACATTGAAAAAGAATCCGCAGAAAAAATGCGCTCCGTTTTAATGTTAATTGGAGCACTAGTTCATCGGGTTGGTGGATTTTCTCTTCCTCACGCTGGTGGGTGTCTCATGGGAGATCGAACCATAGCAGCACACAAACACGCACTTGAAGAATTAGGCGTGAAGATAAAAACAACAGAGACGCAATACAAATTTTCTGCAAAAAAACTAACACCAACTGAAATTATAATGTATGAGGCAAGTGATACTGCGGCTATAAATGCACTCATTACAGCAAGTCTTATCCCAGGAAAGACAGTAATAAAATACGCCCCACCAAATTATCAGGTTCAAGACGTTTGTTTTCTACTTCAGCAGTTCGGAGTACGCATTGAAGGAGTTGGAACAACTACTCTAGCTGTATACGGAGTTGAAGATATCGACAAAGAAATCACTCACTACAATAGTGAGGATCCAATTGAATCAATGATGTTTATCACGGCCGCTACCGTAACGGATTCAGAACTTACCATTGAAAGATGTCCGATTGATTTTCTTGAAGTTGAATTGCTAAAGCTTTCCTACATGGGGCTACGCTTTGATAAAACAAAATCGTATTTCTCTAAAAACGGAAAGACTAAATTGGTTGATATTACTGTATACCCTTCAGAACTAGTGGCATCCCCCGTAAAGATTCATCCACTTCCATATCCTGGACTAAATATCGACAACCTTCCTTTCTTTGTACCAATTGCAACTCAAGCAAAAGGAACCACGTTAATTCATGATTGGACATGGGAGGGACGCGCAATTTACTTTACAGAACTTAATCGCCTTGGAGCAGACATTAAACTGGCCGATCCACACAGAGTGTTTGTAAATGGAATGACTCCATTAACCGGAACTCAAGTTGTTTGTCCGCCTGCTTTACGTCCTGCTGTAATTATTCTTATCGCAATGCTATCAGCTAAAGGAACTTCCGTTTTAAGAAACGTATATTCAATAGAAAGAGGGTATGAGAAAATAGCAGAACGTTTAAGAAAGATTGGAGCGGATATTGAAATACTTAGTGACCTTTAAATATCAACGTGAAAATATTTTCCGTCGTCGTATATAAATACGTTGCGGGAACGGACTTGATCTTTTGCTACTTGAGGAGACTCCCCTACAAATATTGGGAAGAAGTTTTGTACTTCACTTTCTCGAAGGTCTAGTACAAAAACCATTTCAGCAACAGTTACAATTACTGCGTCGTTACGATCACCAAACCATAGAATGTTTTTTATTTCGTCCACTGAAGAAAATATAGTTCGTACCTCTTCACCATTTTGAGTAAGTATTCGTGTTCCTTCGATCCATACCTTAGTATCTACTCGTTCAAGAGGATTTATTCTTGAAGGTTCGCGGTAGGCGAAGAATTCTTTCTTGGCAACGTCAGATAATTCATTGTCTGCCTCAAGTGTAGACATTGAGGTCTTCTTCGTTACCTGTAGAGGAAGGAGGGTAGATACTTCTCCAGAGATACTTTCAAACTCCATAATCCATGGCCAGGTATCGTTTGTAGCTACAACTACTCCTCTAACACCAAGATGAAGGCCCTTGTAGGCAGCAACTCCTTCGGCATCAGTTCTTCCAACCTTTTTACTATCGATAAAAACATCACTGTTTGGCAGGGCGCTTTCAATATGTAATTCTCCTCCTTTAATAATGTAGACTCCATCAATTACGTAACCAGTTTGTTTTATAACTCCAAAGAAAACTATAAAGATTGTTAATACAATTCCTGCTTTCAATATGTTCTTTCGTATTTTTAGTCCTCGTGCATTTAGTTTCATGCCGGCATTAAAGCAAATAGAAAGGGCCCGCGCAATTGCGGGCCCGATCAGAAGGGTTTATTGCCACTGTCGTCCATTCAATTTAAAGGGAAGACTTTTTTGAACATCCGAGTCGCTTTCCAAAACGCATGTAAGAGTTTGGCGGTTTATACTTAATACGATGACATTGGAATGTCCGCCTTCTCCAATTCCGAAAAACTCTGACGCAATATTAGAAACTGTTATCTCGCCTGGTTTTGTAAGAAAGGCAGGGTTGTCGAGAATTTCGTCAGGGTCCTCAATAGGTTTGGGTTTATTTCCCATATTGTATTATACCTCTTCTGTTGTGTTGTACTGACATTTAAGCTGAGCCAGTTTTCAGCAAACCAATCTCTACTTTTCCACAAAACCAAGCACATTTCAAGCACTCTTTTGCAAAAGAGTGTTTAAAGAGTACAATCACCATACCTATGAAGTTTTCATTCACACCAAAATTAGGAATAGACCTTGGAACAACGTACACATTAATCTTCGTTCCGGGACGTGGTGTTGTTCTGCGCGAACCTTCAGTTGTAGCTGTTTCAGAACAGGAAAACAAAATTCTTGCAGTGGGAGATGAAGCCAAAGAAATGATTGGACGAACTCCTGATGACATTGTTGCGTATCGCCCAATGAAAGATGGAGTAATTGCTGACTATCGAGTGACGGAGGCAATGCTTCGATACTATATGAAAAAGTCTACTCCGTGGTGGAGTATATTTCGTCCGGACGTGATGATATCGGTTCCAGCTGGAGTAACCTCAGCTGAACGACGTGCTGTAATTGAAGCTGCCGTGAAAGCAGGGGCTAAAACCGCACAAGTTGTTAAAGAGCCGATTCTTGCTGCAATTGGAGCTGGAATTCCAATTCATGAAGCACAAGGAAATATGATTGTAGATATTGGAGGAGGAACAACAGATGTCGCCGTAATTTCACTTGGTGGAATTGTTGCATCCACTTCCGTTAAGTGTGCGGGAAACAGAATTGATGAAGCAATAACAGCACACATTAAGAAAACATTTAATCTAGCAATCGGAGACCAAATGGCAGAAGACATTAAAGTCCAAGTTGGTTCAGCCATTCCAATGGAAGAAGAACTTACAATGACAGCTAAGGGACGTGACTATCTAACAGGATTACCTCGATCAGTTGAACTCTCAACAAATGAAGTTGTCAAAGCAGTCGGAAGAGAACTAAGAGAAATAATCAAAGCAATTAGGGATGTACTTCAAGAGACACCGCCAGAACTTGCAGCCGACATCATTGATAACGGAATTACAATGTCAGGAGGTTCATCACAGCTACGAAACTTACCGGAATTAGTTTACAGACGAACTGGAGTTAAAGCTGTTTTGGCCGACGATGCCCTATATAGTGTTGCTAAAGGAACGGGAATCGCACTACAACACCTAGATGTGTATAAGAAGGCGATACTTTCAAAGCGATAGAGAAAACGCCCGATTACTAGAACCGGGCGGTTTCGTAATCGGGCGTTAGCCAATCTGGCATTCTGGGAAGGGCTCCGACGGGTGACGCGCAGCCTTCATTTCTGTGAATATTAGGTCGGTGCGTAAAGGGCCAAATCTTTCACACGTAGGACCCCCTGGGGCGACAGCAAGGAAGATGCAGGCATTCTGTCCTGCTCCACATTTCTTAAAATCGGCAACGGCTTCTTCCTTACCGATTATCTCAAGATCTTCAAAGTGTGTACCTGAGGAGAAGGTATTCCCGTCGAAGACGACAGGCACCTCAGTAGGACCACAATCACTCATAAACCCTTGGATCCTTCCCACAACTACCCCTGTTCGTTCTGTTCCAGTTACTTCTTTTACCAAGGTCCTTGGAACGAAGTCGCTCATTTTAGTAGCCATTTCGATATTCCTTCGATTGTTTCAGCTGCGCTGACATTATCATGACAACTACTTCCAATCAACAAGATTTAAGGTTCCTCTCGCGGTATACTACCCTCATGAAAGAACTACAGGTAATAGACATAGAAAACCTTCACCACGCGTACTTAATTGAAGACGCGCCAGAAGTTTTCTCTTCTTTACAAAATCATTTACGAATAGAAAACTCAGAAATCCATATTAGAGAGTTTGATCACCTTGGAATTGAAGATAGTAGAGATTTAATGCGCATAGCGCAGCTGAAATCATTCGGTCGGCAACTTTTTATATACCGAGCACGTTCTTTTGGAGGAGAGGCTCAAAACGCACTTCTAAAACTATTTGAAGAGCCACCAGCAAACACACACTTTTTTATCTGCGTATCAGGAGTGTGTGACATTCTTCCAACACTGCGTTCACGTGCGTGGGTTATTGAATCTTTTTCAAAAAACGAAGGGACATATGGAAAAGAGTTTTTAACACTTAGTTTAAAGGAGAGAATCTCTCTTATCGAAAGTATCGCTAAAGATAAAGACCTTGGATTAGCGGACAAGCTTTTACGAGAAGTTGAAATTACTCTGTACAGGCAAGGAAAGAAGAAATCTTTAAAACATATTATTAACGTACGAAAGGTAATTCACACCAAAGGCGCGTCCTTAAAAGTTCTTCTTGAGAGTGTTGCACTTACCGTATAAGACTTTCTTAATGTATACTTGCCAATATGTACGATTTTAAAATACTAAAAGAAAAAATAACAGAAGGAGAAGAGTGGTTACGTAAGGAATATCAAGGACTTCGCACTGGGCGCGCAACACCTACACTTCTCGATACTATAAACGTGGACAGTTATGGTTCTAAAGTTCCATTAAACCAAGTTGCAAACATTGGAGTTGAAGATGCTAGAACTTTACGTATTTCTCCGTGGGATGCTTCTCAGGTTAAAGAAATAGAAAAAGCTATAACCGACGCTAACTTAGGCGTAGGAATTTCAACAGACGATAAAGGGTTAAGAGTGTCCTTTCCGGAGTTAACAGCAGATAGAAGAACTTCTCTAATTAAAATGGCAAAAGAGCGACTTGAAGACGCACGTCAAAGCCTTAGAGGGTTTCGAGAAGAAATCTGGGGTGAGATTCAAACACAGGAACAGAGCGGAGAAATTAGTGAAGACGAAAAGTTTACCGCAAAGGATGATCTTCAAAA
>NVTG01000068.1 GCA_002401495.1 Candidatus Kaiserbacteria bacterium | reverse complement strand
TATAATTTCCACATCAAATTCTTCTTCTGGAAGAGGTGGCTGGAAGACATCTTCTCTGTTTCTTTGTGTATCAGGCTCAGATTCATTCTCTGAATCACATGTGTCTTCTTTATCACTATCTTTACATGTACAATGGTTATTTAAAGTTTTTGAAGTGAAAAAAACAAAAGTTTGAAATTGTTTTGTTGAATTACGCAAAGAAAATTCCACTCTAACAAAGTAATTGTATGCTTTTGCATTTATATCAAAAACAAAATTCCTTATAAATCCATTTGTACCCAATACTGTTCCTGAAATTATATGTCCTGTAGAATCATATATATGATAATTGAAACTTACAATTTCAGGCATCTTGGTTTTATAAATACATATTTCGCACAATATTTTATCCAATTCGTGAATCTTTTTGAATTCTATATATGCATCGCGAATATCTAATTGTATCAACATTTATAAATAATTGTTTATATTCTTAAATTATCAATTAAAATATAATAAATTTAATTTATTACTGGTTAGCAATTCGGTTGCTGCGACGTACAACAACTTTTTGTGCTTCTTGTGCTGCTGCGGCTGGTGGCATACCCGATTCTGCATGCTTTTCAGCAACTACTTGAACTTCTGATTTTTTCACACCTGGAATAGATGGTAGTTTTGCAACTGCGGCTTTAACTGCAGCAACGGTGCGGGATGGAAGAGCACCTGCAGCTACACGAGTGTTAAATCCAGTCATTCGAGAACTAGATGGAGATATTACGGGTGGAGGTTTTCCACCGAACAGACCCTGTAGGAAACCTGGTGTTCTACCAGGTGCAGCCAATATATTTCTTCCAGTAGAACCAAGACCAGCACGAGTTTCAGTTGCAATTAAACGCGCAGCAGCAGCACGAGAAATACCATCTTTGCGAGAACGACGTTCAATGGCTGATGCACCTACAGCCCCTAGTACTGCTCCACTTGCAGCGGCGCCACCGAGAACTTGACGGGCACGAGGTGACAATCTTCCGAATAGACCACGGCGTTGAGCGGCTGGTGCTGATTTTTTTGAAGCACGGCGGCTTCTACGAACTTTGCGTTTTGATTTGCGCGATGATTTACGACTACGACGACGGCTTTTGCGAACTTTGCGTTTTGATTTGCGTGATGATTTACGACTGCGACGACGGCTTTTGCGAGATTTGCGAGATTTGCGAGATTTGCGTTTATTGCTCTTGCGAACAGCATGAGAAAGTTTGCGGCATGCAACTTTTTTGCTTAGACGTTTTCCTGCGCGGGTTGATTTTAGACCCCGACCAGAAAGACGAGCACTCACACGGCGTTTACTTAGACGACGACATTTTTTTTGCGACATTCTTTTGGTTGAACGACGAGCCATTAGTAATTATAATAGATACCAAGAAAAAAATACCGCGGTTAAATTTAATTATTTTTAATAAATGAACATCAATATAAACATTTTGAGATTCTACGATGGAATTATTTCAATATATTTGAAGCAATACCGATAGAATGTTTGCCCAAGGAGACTCGTCCGAACTTTATTGTCGCAAGACAAGCTTGCTTCTAAATCTTGAAAGATTTGGTTCGAGAATACTTTAAAATGAAAATCAATAAAATAAAAACCACAAATACAATCATTAAAAATTTACACTTTGAATTATTTTTCTGTTGCAAAATAGAATATTCGATGTTTCGTTGTCTCCTTGAAATATATCGATTAAATTTTAAAAGTTCCATAACATCAAGTTCATCGTCACTACTTTCTTGTGTTGAAATCATTCCATATATTTCTTCCCTACACGATGGACAATTGGGATGATCAAATTCTTTGATAATCCGAACAATACATATTTTGCAAAATCTATGTTTACATATTAAAATTCTTGATGGAAAATTATCCATACAAATAATACAGCAATCGTTTTCATAGTTCATTGAAATATACAAATATATTTTCCAACACTTCAAACAAATATTTTATTGACAAGTAACAAATGGGAAAAATAGATCTCGATATTAAAAAATACGCAGCCACTGGTTTATCTGAACAAGTGCTTCAAAATTTTATCAATGATCCTTCAAATGAAATTACAAAAAGAGGAAACAAATTTGTCCACAGAGGAACGATTCCACTCAAGTGGGAAGATATCAAAGCAAACGCATCTGGTCTTTCTCATGCTCGAAGAAAAACCGTAATAGAAATGCAATCTGGGAAAGAATTCCTTTTAAAATATGGAAATTTCAGAATGCTTTATGTCAATACTCTTCTTGCAGAAGTTGCATCTTTCGAGGGATGTGTTCGCAAATGTGTAGCCGTTGCAGTTGGCAGTATCAATCCAACTTCCGATTATGATATTACTTTGACAGGACCCAAATCTAATAAAATTGTTGAAGAATTCAATGAACGATTCAGAGAAGAATGGGGTGTTGAAAGTGGAGTAATTTTCGATACAAATCTTTATGGTGCATCATATTTGATTCCGCAGTCTATTCCTAATTTTGATTTCTTTTTGAAAAAAGATTTGAAAGAATTGGCAAAACTTCAACTTTCTCCTGAAACAATGATTACTCCAACCGATTTTGTTTTTTATATCAACATGAGACGCGATCTAAAAGATATGCGGTGGCAACGATTTTGGGCATGGAATAAATTTCAATTTTGGAAAGATCAAATTTTCAAAATACATAATTCTAACAGATTTCCATTTTTGAATTTACCAGTATCTGTAATCAATCCGCAATTTAAAGTGGATTTATCTCTTTCAGAAATAATGTTTTCTCAATTGACTTCTAATATCAATGTTAATAATCTGTCTGCAATGAACAAGAAATATGAAACCGAACTCAATACTCTTTTTGAAATACGAAAAAAATTCGATATAGCAGATAATCTTGATAATGTTTTGAAACAAGGTCGAGAATTAAAGAATCAAATTAGTCGCACCAATTTCTTTGGAAATGAAACGTATCTGACACAAGGTGCATTCAATCACGTTGTTGGCCAAATGCAATCGGGTTTTATTAATTTGCCAATACACGAACACGAATATGTAGACAGTTTTATTGAAAATTCTTCAGAATTAGTAAAAGAGTATTTTATCCACTTGAACGACATCAATGCCGATAGAACTGTTGCTGAATCTTCAAAATATATGATTCGTGCAGCAGATGCTGCTTTGAAATTAATCAACATGGGACTTTACAATGATTCAAAATTGAAATTGCAAATAAAAAAGGCAATGGAAGAGGCTTTGAAACTTTCGACTATAATCCGTTCTTTCCGTTCCAAAGAAAATAAATTTTCACACGAAGACCAAATGAAAATTATAGATAAAGTTTATAAGCTTATTGGTATAACAACTGGTTCTTCAAAATCACATAGACGCACTTCATCGTTGTTTGGCGTTAAAAATACATATTCAAGAAAAATGTCGGCTTTGCCTTCTTTTGCACGATTTTCAATAACAGATGGAGATTTAGATCAGGTTGCTATTTCGCGGCCACAACCAAATGTATTTATTTCTTCGTATTTTGACACATTGTTTTTGCCAATTATAAAACAAATATACAGTGTGGGTTTTCCTTTTGCATCAAACTACGAACCAATTAATCCAGTGAATAATCAACCGCTTCAAACAATTGACAATGAATATAATTCTTCGCAATTTGATTCATCTTTCGGTGTATCTGTGTCGCGACCTATATCTCCAGCACTTTCGCAATTTTCATTAGATTCCGAACAAGAATTTTCAAATCTTGATACATCGTTGCAAATACTTCCTGGTTCCATTCCTGGTACACCAGATATACCAGACGATATTGTTCCAGTTTGACCATATCGAATCGCCAACATATTATGTACATCATTCAGATATAGCAATTCACGTGTGTATTCATTCTTTGAAATATCCAGATTCCAATCAAATATTTCAATAAAACATAGAAATCGCTTATCATCGAAATTTTCAAAATTTAAAAACATTTTTGAATATTTGTTCCATATTTTTTTGTATAATTGATCATCGAATATCCAAATTTGAGAACAACGATACGCAAATAAACAAATTGCATCGATTGAATCTTCAATTGAATTTTCACTTTGCCGTAAAATATGCTGTTCTCTTGCATTGCAATATCGTTTAATATACACCATTGTATATGCAATTGTCAAAAATACTTGTTCGGAACCCAATGTAGATACTTCAACCAGATCTTCAATATAACTATAAAATACACTAACCATTCTTGTTGTTTCGAAACTTTTATCAAGTGGATTCAAAAATAAATGTTCTATAATATCGTGATGCATTAGATAAAATGAAAATGAAAAAACACAATCGTTTGCTTGTGTGTTCATTGATCCTGAAAATGCAAATGATATGCTACGAATTGCGTTATATGTGATTTTCATGTAACTACAAATGTAATTCTATTGAATGTCTCCATTTAAGAAAAGACAACAAGTGATCATCAAGATGGCATCGATGATTGATTCGGATATGCGTGATTGGACTATCAAAAATGGTTATTTTGAATGGAATGGTAAAAATCGTCTCAAATCGTCCGAGACTCATCGTCTTTTGAGCGGCGGTGTATTATATATCCCCTCTGAAAAGATGGATGATTTTTTTGAAATTTATACGCAATCGATTAAGAATAAGCAGCCTGTTTTTGTAACAGAAACAACAACTCCCATTTTCAAATTATTTATCGATTTAGATTTTTGCAATTTAGAAATTATCCCAAATGAGAAAATCATTGAACACTGTAAATATATTCAAGGTATAATTGGGGAATTTTTCAAAAACATTTACAGTGTTGAAGAACGAATTGCGATTATTTCTATATCTCCTCCGAAAGAAAAAAACAAAAATGGAGCCATATATCAAGCAAATGGTATCCACATGAATTGGCCAAATATACTTGTAGATATTCACGATGCACTGTTATTGAGAAAAGCGATCATTTATGCATTTGAATCGCGATATGGACGTCGTCCTTTTTACAATACATGGGATCAAGTTGTTGACGAAAGTATTTATCATCACGGTGGTCTTAGAATGATTGGATCGCGAAAAACAAAAATTTGTAAATATTGTAAAAACAAACCCGCTCAACGTTCAAAATGCGTTAATTGTTCTGCACACGGACGTATTTATTTTCCACATGTATATGAACTTCTTGATGTAATTGATGGAAATGAACAACAGACGAACGAATATTATATGAGACTAAAAGAGAATATTTTAGAATTGGTAAAAGAAACAAGTATCAAGTCTTCAAACCGAGAAACAGGGCACGATAGTCTTTGTAAATCAAAGAATCTTCCATTGTGGATGCCAAAAAAACTATCGAAAAAAGACATGAACGAGATTTCAGATGGACAACCAAAAAAGAAGAAAAAGATGGTTGATCCACCTGGAAAAGAAGACATCGATGGAATGTCTCAATTTAGTTCAAATAGAGAACTTATCTACGAAGATGATAAACGATTCCAAGGTATTCGAGGATTTATAAATTCACAATTGCCGACAGATTATGCAGATTGCATTGTTGAATTAAATCGATGCGCTGGAGGAGCATATTATGTTGCTCGTACAGATTCATCTATGTGTATGAATTTTGAAGATGCTCCAAGACGATACCATCATTCGAACACTATTTATTTCTATATTAGTCCAAAGGGACTTTTTCAAAAGTGTTTTTGCAGATGCGATACAACAGAAGAACGTATTCGTGGAAAATGTTCCGATTACATTTCAAGTAAATATTCATTGACTCAAAAAGTTAAAAAACTATTATTTTCAGAAGGACAAGCAACAGAAGATACATTTCGCGGACCAACAGCAAATGCATCTGTACTTATCAATATAGATAAACCAGATTTCAAAAGCAAATACATTGTTTTGAATACCCGTTCTGGTACAAAAGAACCAGTGTATCGTGAAAAGCGACTAAAAAGTATTGACGATCTACTTGATAGATTTTATGAAGAAGCATCGGGCCAAGGAGACTATGAACGGCGCAAATTTAGATACAAAAAAGATAAGTGATTATGTATGATTACATGTGACAATTTAAAGAAATAACAAATTAAACAATCAAGAATGGCGAAAAATCTTGCAATGAAACGTTTAACAAAAGATTACAATAAACTTAAAAATGATCCGATTGAGCATTGTTGGGTCCTTCCATTTGAAGATAATTTTCTATCGTGGCATTTTATGTTTGAACTTCAAGATTATCCTTTTGAAAAATGTCAAGTATTATGTGTTATCATGTTTCCGTCGCAATACCCCATGAAAGCACCCGATATTAAAGTGCTTACACCGACTGGTAGATTTGAAGTTAATCGCACAATTTGTATGACAAATACTGGATACCATAGTGATAGTTGGAGTCCTCTGTGGTCTATCAGTAATATCATTATTGGGTTTATTTCGTCATTTAATGAAACACAACACGGAATAGGACATTTAACAGATAATGATATTTCAAGAAAATTATATTCTGGGCAATCATCCGAGTACAATATGGAATGTTATCCAAAAATCGTAACCGATTTATTTTCTCGAGGTATTAGTAAGAGTGTAAAAGAAGATGGCACAAGTAACACTTCAGAAACAACGACTGAATGCGATGTCAAAAGAAGAAAACTTGCGTCGGGAGATAGCACAAGATGAAAAATTAATTGGTAATATGTCTATTGGAGAATTAATTCAAGATATGGCACAAGAATTTGTAAATATCATCCGAGATTTAATTGTATTGCCATCAAATTTATCATTTGATTTTCCTTTGCAAATTCCAAAATATTATTCGTATTCACCTCAAACTCGCTAATCGGAATCTGTATCTTCCTTTGCTCGAGAATGGTCGCAGGCTCAAAG
>NVTG01000067.1 GCA_002401495.1 Candidatus Kaiserbacteria bacterium | reverse complement strand
CCCCGTCGCCGCACGGCCCGTACTGGGAAGAAGGCATGAAGCTTGGCTATCAGGACGTGGGTTCCTGGACTCTGATGAAGTCCACCCCGCTTGAGCGCCGCAAAGCTGCATGGCTCTATGCACAGTTCACCACCTCGAAAACCGTTTCGCTGAAGAAGACCCTGACCGGTCTGACACCGATCCGTCAGTCTGACCTGGACACCCAGGAACTGACCGATGTCGCACCGAACTGGGGTGGTCTGGTTGAGTTCTATCGCTCGCCGGCCCGTGTTCAGTGGTCGCCGACCGGTACCAACGTTCCGGATTATCCGAAACTGGCACAGCTCTGGTGGCAGAACGTTGCCGAAGCTGTTACCGGCGAACGGACCCCGCAGGAAGCCATGGACAACCTCGCGAACTCCATGGACCGTGTTCTGCAGCGTCTGGAGCGTGCAGGCATCGGTGGCGAATGTGCACCGAAGCTGAACGAAGAGCGTGATGCCCAGTACTGGTTCGACCAGCCGGGCGCTCCGAAACCGCCGCTCGACAACGAAAAACCGCAGGGTGAGACCGTCAAATATGACGATCTGATCGCGGAATGGCGTGCAGCCCAGTAATTCGGGCTACACTACTGGGGGTGTCGGGGGTGATTTTTTCACCCCCGACCGTCCCACCCGATTTTCCAATAGAATTCATATTTCCGACGCGTATTCCGTTAAGTCATAAAAACCCAAGAAGTCCGTAAAAAGGATGCACATTTCCCAAAAAGGGAATTGTCTGCCCAAAGAAAAAACAAAGGGCCAGGCAGGGAGGAAACAGTGAATACCGCCATCAAAAAACGTCGCGCGGGCCTTGGCATTCAAGGTCGGCTAATGGCTTCTTTTGCCTTGATTCTGGTTCTGGCCGGGATTTCATCGGCCGTGTCATGGGTATCTTTTGGCAGCAATCGCGACCTTGTCGCTGATATTACGACCAACAGCCTGCCCTCGATCATTCGTCAGATGGAACTGGCGACGAACGGTGTTGGCCTTGCCGCACAGGCCCCCGTGCTTGCCGCCTCACGGGATGCCGAAGAACTGGCAGCAACCGAGGCCCGCCTTGATCAACTTGTTGCCAATGCGCGGGCCAGGCTTCAGGAAATCACCGAAGCCAATCCGGATTCTATCATTATTGACCTTGCCGCCCGGAACGCCGGCGAAGATGAAGGATCAAACGCACCCGCGGTTGCCGATGGCACGGAGAACACGGGTGGCTCAGAAGCACAAAACGCTAATGCGCAAACCAATGCGCCAGAGCCGGAACTTGTCGATGCCATTTCCATTCTAAGAGAGCATCTTGATAACATCGTCACGGGGCGTGAACACCTTCATGAACTGACCACCAGACGCCTTGAGATTGAAAAGCTGCGCGGTGATCTGACCCTTGATATGGTCTTTGCCTATAGCGACCTGTCAGAGTTCCTGAGCCCGTTGGTCGAGGTCGTTGATATTGATGTGGATCGCGGTATATCACGCGTCGCCAATGGCAATACCGACGCAGCAGAAAAGCTTGGAGAGACCATCGGCTTTTCACAGCTGATTGCCGAAATCCGCGCCAATGTGAACCTTGCCTTTGGCATGCTGACCGCCGCCATCGCCGTGCCCGAGGGCGAGGCCATGGATGAGGTTCGCAGTCAATGGAGCTGGGCGGAGCTGCGCATTACCGATGCGCTTGAAGAACTGCCAGACAATGATGACGGAAAGCGTATCCGTGAACTTGCCAATGCCCTTCTGGCCTTTGGCAAAGGCAGCAACAGTGTCTTTGATCTGCGCGAGGCAGAATGGGACAACCAGTATGAAACTGAACAGACCCTTGATGCCACACTGGCAACTGCCGAGGCCCTGTCACACGCCATCGCGTTGATGGTCGACACCAAGCGCACCGAGGTTGACGCCAACGCCAGCGAAGCCCTTTCAAAGGTTGAATGGGATCAACAGGTCATTGCGATCATCGGGATTTCCGTTCTGCTGATATCGCTTCTGATCATGCTGTTTTATGTGCGCGGCAACCTGATCAAGCGTCTTCTGCGCGTGATTGACGGGATGCGCAAGGTTGCCAACGGCGATCTTTCGACCGAAGTCAAGGATACCGGCCGCGATGAAATTGGCCGAATGGCCGAAATCCTCGGACAGTTCCGTGAAACCAGCCTTGCCGCACAACAGGCCGAAGAAAAAGTTGCCCGCGAACGCGAACAGGCTGAACACGAACGGCGGCGCGCGATGCTTGATCTGGCTGATGCGTTTGAAACGTCAATCCTGCAAGTCGCCCAGGACGTCGCGCACGAGGCAGAGAACATCCAGACCACATCCGATCAGGTCCGCGATCGCGCACAGGTGGCCTCGACCAATGCCACCGGTGTCGCTGGCGCGTCCGAAGAAATATCGATCAATATGGCATCGGTATCGGATGCCACACAGTCGCTTTCGGATCGGGTGCGCGATACCGGGCATCGGGCGCAAAAGTCGGTTGGTGCTGCAACCAGTGCGGTTGAAGCTGCCCAACGGACAAATGCCACCATGCATGAACTTGAAACCGGTGCACAGGAAATCGGCGAGATCCTGAACCTTATTCAGGACATTGCTGCCCAGACCAACCTGTTGGCGCTGAATGCAACGATTGAGGCCGCCCGCGCCGGTGAAGCTGGCAAAGGGTTTGCGGTTGTCGCACAGGAAGTCAAAAACCTTGCCAACCAGACCGGAACGGCAACCGACCGCATTGCCCAGCGCATCAACGAAATCCAGTCAACCACCGGGGTTGCCGTCAAGGCCATCGCCGAAATTCGAGACAGCATCACCGGCATCCATGAAACCGTCGGTGAAATGTCGGACGCTGTATCCGAGCAGCAGGAATTCGTTGCTGAAATCGCCAGCAACGTCGAACAATCCGCAACAGCTGCCAGCGAGATGAATGGCACGATTACGCAGGTCAGCGCCGCAGCAGATGACAACCTTGCCGCGGTTGACGGCCTGCTTGATGCAACAGGTCGCCTTCGCAACCAATCCGATGATCTGGGCAATCGGGTTCGTGACTTCCTGCGCACCATCCGTTCGGAACAGCCGCAAACGACATCCCGCAATCAACCAGAAGAAGTTGCCTCCCTGCGATGAAAGCAAACTGCCAGGACAGACCATCTGGTCTGTTCTGGCATTTTTTTTCGCCCGCCTGGCACAGAAATGTTAGACAAGACACCATGAAAAACATCATCGCCCGATCAGCAAAACCATCCTGTTTGAAAGCCACACGCGTTGGTGCTTTGGCACTTGCCACGGTGATTGCCTCGATGATTACGCTGGGTGCAGCCCCGGCGTTGGCATCGTCGGCACTTGATGACGGCATCAAGGCCTATCGCCACGGGGAATTTGAAAAGTCGGCCGGCATTTTTTCATCGCTGGCAGACAACGGTGATGCCACCGCGCAATATCTTCTGTCCTGCCAAACCATCAACGGCGTTGGCGTGAATGCCGACGAGGAAGCTGGCTGGAGCCTGATGGAACAGGCATCGGACAACAACAACCCTGATGCCAGTGTTGTCATGGCGCGCCGCCTTGAAGCGATGGGCGGTGATAAAGCCGATATTCGCAACCTCTACACAGCGGCGGCGCAAAAGAACAATACGCAGGCAATGCTGTGGCTCGCCCTTGATGCACTTGATCAGGGCGAAGCGGCAAAGGCCGAGGCACACCTGAAACAGGCGTGGGAACTTGGCGATCCGCGTGCGGCGACCCTGCTTGCCAACCGGTTTGCCAAAAGTGATGTGGATCGCCTGACTTATCTCCGGCGTGCTGCCCAACACGGTGAAATGCGCGCAGCAGCATACCTTGCCGAAGAAGCCCGCACGGTTGATGACAAGGCCGAGGCGGTTGGCTGGTGCGCGATTGCGACCGGTATGCCTGGCCATAACGAAGATATCGACTGGAAAACCATCGGCGATGCGGTCGAGGAAAATTGTGGCCAGTTCGACAAGGACCTGACGCCCAAAGACCGTGCCATCAACCGCGAACGCGTCGATCATTTCCTGGCCGAGTTCTTTGGAAACTACGAGCCATGGCAGCCGTGGCGCGCCTGCGCGGTTGAATAAGCGTCAATCGACCACTCAGCGGTAGCCAAGATACCCAAACATTCCGGCAAAGCCCTGTCCTGTCCCGGCAAACGCCATGACAAGGCAGTAGATAACCAACGTCAGCAGAACAAGGACGAGCTTGAAGCTGACATCAATGCCTTTGCGCACTTGCAGCACGACGGCCTTGTTGTGCTTAAGAACCGTCGCTGCGAGCAAACATCCACCCGCAACGGTAATTTGCGCCGATGCATTGGGGACACTGCCATAATAGCTCAGTGCACCAAGTGATGCCTGTTCAAACAGGAAACCGACATGCTTGATAACAACACTGGCTTTTTCGAAGCAGTCGCTTGCTTCGCGCCACTCCACCCTTGGCGACCCGTTGCGGTGCCAGTCGGTCACCCACAGCAAGAAGGATGAAAACATCCCAACATAGCCAAGCCAAACCTCATGACGGTTATCAAGCTCGCCAACGGCGGTTGCCTGATAAACCATCGCGGCGTTAACCATCGACACTGCGTCTTCAAGAGAAAGCGCGCTGCTGACCAGCAATATCTTGGTCAGCGCAAAGTAAAGGCGCGCTGTTTGCGTCCATGTCAGCTGCAGATCGGGGTCATTAATGTTCAGATCCTTGAGTTCCACGAAATCAGCAGCGTTATCAAGATCCATCGGATCGGCGTCTTCGTTCTGCACGTGCCAGGCAAATGCATTGCGTGCCGCTTTGATGATATCGAAAAGCTTGGTCTGAAGTCCCGGGCCTTCAAAATTGCGTGCATTTACTGCGGCCTCGAACATCTCGTTGAAATGATCGGCGAGGGCTTTCTTGACCTGATCAAGAGTTGGCGACGACAGCCCAACTGCGTTTTCGGGAACCGCCATCCAGACATCAATTGCCTTGGCAATCACCGCATGATCAGACGCCACAGCAGCGGCACGAACGGTATAGGGCATTGATCAGGCTCCTTTTCCAAGCAAAATCGTGGCAAGGTCATCAAGCATCTTTTCGGTCTTGGTCGTGTCGAATTTCATGACCTCCGACAATTTCGGAACGGCAATTTTCAGATCCGGGGAGGATGGTTTCTTCGGATCATCAGAACTGCCAGCGGACGGATCATGACCCGTGCTCCCCGTCGGCTTTTTAACGACCTGAAGGGCGTCCTTGAGCGTTTGCGTCGCCTTATCAAGCGACGTTCCAACGGCCTTTGAAATCTGTTTCACATTTTCAAGAAGCTGGTCATCAAGGTTCTTCTGCTTTTTATCGAGTGCGCTTAACGCGCCCTGTTCAATCGTTGCACTTTTTTTGATGGCCGCTACGCGCTCGCTTGCAAGCTGCTGAAGTGTTTGTTCAAGCGATCGCACCGCAATCGCAAGCATCTGCCCCGAACGTTCACAGTTTTCAAGTTGGGATGCAGGATCAGAAACCGAACCGGCTGTTACCTTTGCGGTCAGGGTTTCGATATTTGCGACCGTGTTTTCGATCTGGGTGAACACGCTGCCAACCCGTTTGCGCATATCACTTGTCAGCAGTTTGGTGGCCCCGCCGATGTAGGTATTCAGCACCAGCTGCAGTGACTGACCATAATTACTCATGCCGCAATCCTTTCACGTCATCGCTTTGCAAATGACGCGGGGATACGGGTTTTGTGATGCTGAATATTGCCGGGCGGCTCTTATCGTCAGGTCGACGATTTATCAGACATTGCGATATGATCTGACAGCGCGGCATTCACTGCACGCAGATCCTGGGGGGTGTTGACGTTGGTAAAGGGCTCCAACCCGGCAACGCGATCCGCGAAGATCACCCGGGCTGCGCCCAATGCCTGCAAGGGGCCACGCACACGACGGTCATCGGCTGCCAAACAATCGGCAATTGTCTGCGCAGAGTCCCGATGCCAGATGCTTGAAAGGTAATGATCGCGGTCTGCATGGCTGGCAAAGGCGGCCGTCACCCCGGCACCCTCGGCAGCGGCCCGCAAGCGCGCCACCATATCAAGCGGCACAATCGGGCAATCAACCGGAAACGTCACCAACCAGTCAATACCATCGGGCAACATGCGCAAGCCGCCAAGAATACCACCCAGCGGCCCCTGCCCGGTTGCAGGATGATCGCCCACCACGGGCAGGCGGAAATCAGCAAACGCATCTGGCCCGGCATTGGATGAAATCATCACCTGATCGCATTGCGCCTGGGCAACATCAATCACCCGCCCGATCAGGCTTTTGCCCCCGACTGCACGGAATGCCTTATTGCCACCCATGCGTCGTGCCTCGCCCCCGGCCAGAACAAGGCCAAGGGTCGGTATCTGCGGGGACCGGTCTTGATCAGGTTTCGTCACGACGCCAGCAAACCTTTGAATTTAAGCACGCAATTCGATGGCCTCATCATAGTCCAGAGCTGTTCGGCATGCATCTGTCGTCTTGGCTCACGTTCGCTTTTGGGCGCGAGCACCCATGCTGCACTGCGTCATTTTTACATTGTCGCAGTGCACACGTTGAACTAGACTAATTTCAGACAGTTCGACTTCCGCCTTGATACCGGACGACCGGTATTCCTGATCCGATCAATGGGGACGGCCCCGCAAGACAGGAGGCCCCCATGGCCTGGACAGCGTTGGTTATTGCCGGATTTCTCGAAATTTGCTGGGCGATTGGCCTGAAATACACCGAAGGCTTCACCAAGCCCATCCCAAGTGCGCTTACCATTGCCGCAATCGCCGCCAGTTTCTGGCTGCTTTCAATCGCCATGCGCTCTATCCCGATCGGAACGGCATATGCGATCTGGACCGGCATCGGTGCCGCCGGTGCCGTGATCTTTGGCATCATCATGGTCGGGGAGCCCGCCAACCCCGGACGATTGGTTGCCATCGCACTGATCCTGTCAGGCATCGTGATGCTGAAATTGTTTAGTCCGTCGTAAGTCACAGATAAAGCACACACA
>NVTG01000066.1 GCA_002401495.1 Candidatus Kaiserbacteria bacterium | reverse complement strand
GCGCATGATCTATACTGCCTTGACCGAGGTGTTCTTCACCTACGTCAAGGTATCGTTCTTTGCGGCTTGCTTTGTTTCAGCACCGGTATTCCTTGGTCAATTCTGGGCGTTTGTTGCGCCGGGTCTGTATAAGAACGAACGTTCGGCTTTCATGCCGTTCCTGTTTGCGACCCCGGTGCTGTTCCTGATGGGCGGTGCACTGGTCTATTATCTGATCATGCCGCTGGCCTGGAAATTCTTCCTGAGCTTCGAACAGGCGGGTGGCGCAGCCAATCTGGCGATCCAGCTCGAAGCCAAAGTCGGCGAATATTTGTCGCTGGTGATGAAGCTGATCTTTGCCTTTGGGCTTTGCTTCCAGTTGCCGGTTCTTCTGACCTTGATGGCGCGCGCCGGAATCGTGACCGCTGATGGCTTGGCCCGACGTCGCAAATACGCGATTGTGATTGCGTTTGGCTTTGCGGCGGTTTTAACACCGCCGGACCTGATTTCACAGATTGGTCTGGGGATCCCGATCATCATTCTTTACGAGATTTCGATCGTCATGGCGCGGGTTTCCGAGCGCAAGCGCGCAAAGGCCAACGCCGAGGATGACGAAGACGATGAAGATGAAGCGGAATCTGATGACGGTGAAGAAGCACAGGCGTCAACTGGCACAACAGTGGCAACAGCCCAGGAAAGTGTCGATGCGCAAGGTGAGGCGACTGCATCCTATGATGATGGCCAGTCATCTCTGACCCGATCTTCTGATGATGACGGCGATGCGCCGAAATTGTCCGGGCCGTCGAACAATGATGATGGCGAGGATGATTTCAACAACGCGCGTTGATTGAAAATGCTCGCTAAAACAGTCCGATTTGACGGGGTGGACCTTGTGTCCACCCCATCGTATAAAGCCACAAATAGATAGACTGACAGGGTGCCGTTAGATGCACGACATTAAATGGATTCGGGAAAATCCCGAGGCTTTTGACGCAGCAATGACTGCGCGCAAACAGGACGTTACCGCACAGCGTTTGATCGATATCGACGTAGAGCGGCGTAAACTGATGACCGAACATCAGGAAATGCTGGCCCGTCGCAAGGTGATTTCCGGTGAAATCGGAAAGCTGCGCAAGAACGGTGAAAACGCTGACGACCTGATGGCCGAGATGTCCGCGCTCAAGGACAAGATCAAAGAAGCCGAAGACGGGCAGGCATCGCTGAACGACAAGCTTGATCTTTTGCTGTCCTCTTTCCCGAACGTGCTGGATCCGGAAGTCCCGGTGGGCGAAGACGAAGACGATAATGTCGAAGTCAATCGCTGGGGGACGCCAGGTGAGTTTGATTTCAAGCCGCTCGAACATTTCGAAATCGGCGAAAAACTGGGGCTGATGGATTTTGAAACTGCGGCCAAACTCTCGGGTTCGCGGTTTGTCATTCTGCGTGGCGGTTTGGCAAAGCTTGAACGCGCCTTGTCGCAGTTCATGATCGACCTGCACACAACCGAACATGGCTACGAAGAAACCATCACGCCGATGCTTGTGCGTGACAATGCGGTTTTTGGGACCGGTCAGCTGCCAAAATTTGCAGAAGATCTGTTCAAAACGACCAATGATTACTGGTTGATTCCGACCTCAGAAGTCACCCTGACCAATCAGGTTGCAGACGAGATCGTTGATCAGGCCAAGTTGCCGCTGCGCTATACTGCGCTAACCCAGTGCTTCCGCTCAGAGGCCGGTTCGGCCGGGCGTGATACCCGCGGCATGATCCGTCAACATCAGTTCTCGAAGGTGGAAATGGTTTCGGTGGTTGAAGCCGAAAAGTCCGACGAGGAACTGACCCGCAAGACGCGCTGTGCCGAAACGGTTCTGGAGCGCCTTGGCCTGCCGTATCGCACTGTGATCCTGTGCACCGGTGATATCGGTTTCTCGGCGACCAAGACCTATGACATCGAGGTTTGGCTGCCAGGACAGGGCAAGTATCGCGAGATTTCGTCTTGTTCGAACACCCGTGATTTCCAGGCACGTCGTATGAACGCTCGCTATCGTGCGACGGGCGATAAGAAGACCCAGTTTGTTCATACCCTGAACGGGTCTGGTCTTGCGGTTGGTCGTTGCCTGATTGCGGTTATGGAAAACTATCAGCAGTCTGATGGTTCGATCCGTGTTCCGGATGCGCTCAAACCCTATATGGGCGGTATCGAGGTCATTTCGGCGCGCTAGGACGAAACAGACATGCTTGACCTCACCAACGCCCGTATCCTGATCAGCAATGATGATGGCATCGACGCGCCCGGGATCAAGCTGCTCGAACAGCTCGCGCGCGAGTTTTCGGATGATGTCTGGGTGATCGCACCATCAATGGAGCAAAGCGGGGCAGGGCATTCCCTGACCCTGCGACGTCCGTTGCGCATTCATAAGCGCGACGAACGGCATTTTGCAGTCGACGGAACACCGACCGATTGTATTTTGCTCGGCTTGCAGCAGGTGATGCGTGATAATCCGCCAGACATCGTCTTGTCCGGGATCAACCGTGGCGGGAACCTTGGCGAAGACGTGACCTATTCAGGGACTGTCGCTGCGGCGATGGAGGCAACTCTTCTGAACGTACCGGCCGTCGCGTTCTCACAGTATTTTGCCGGTGAGATGATCGACTGGACGATTGCCGAGAAGTACCTGAAGGACGTTCTTGCAACCCTGGTCACGACCACATGGCCCAAAGGCGTTTTGATCAACGTTAACTTCCCTGACCACGAGGCCAAAGGCGGGGCAGAGGTCAAAATTGCAAAGCAGGGGCAGCGCAAGATCGGTGACCATATTGCAGAACGTCTTGATCCGCGTGGCGAGCCTTATTATTGGATTGGTGCCATTCAATCCGAACTGCCAGCTGATAAAGCCGCGGATCTGCGTGTCATCGAACAGGGCAATATTTCGGTGACACCAATCAGTCTTGATTTCACCCATTATGAAACGTTTGAAAAACTGACGAAGGCATTCCCGTGAACGAGCCGGTGATGACACGCGAAAACGCCATTGCTAATCTGCTGCAAACTCTTCGTGAAGATGGCATTCACGACGAAGAAGTTCTGGCTGCACTCGCTGAAATCCCGCGTGAGTCCTTTGTTGCTGATCCCTTCGTGACCCGCGCATGGGAAAATGTCGCCTTGCCGATCAGCAAGGGACAGACGATTTCACAGCCCTATATCGTTGCGTTGATGACGCAGGCGCTTGAGCTTAATGACCGAATGAAGGTGCTGGAAGTCGGAACCGGGTCTGGCTATCAGGCGGCCATTCTGGCCAAGCTGGCGCGCCGGGTTTACACCCTTGAACGTCACAAGCCACTGTTGCGTGAAGCCGAAGAGAAGTTTCGTGAACTGGGCCTGCATACCATTTCAACCCTGCATGCTGATGGTGGGCTTGGTTGGAAGGCGCAGGCACCTTTTGACCGTATTATCGTGACCGCTGCAGCACAGGATGTTCCGCCGGTGCTTGTTGATCAGCTTGCCGTGGGCGGCATTATGGTTGTACCCGTGGGTGAGGTGTCGCACACGCAATTGCTGCTCCGTGTTCTGCGTACGCCAAGTGGCGTCGATGTGACCGAACTGATGCCGGTCCGTTTCGTGCCGATGCTTCCCGGCACCGAAGAATTCTGATGACTTCTTGCCTATAAAAATTCCTATTTAAAGTGTCTGCATGCTTACCGATTGTTAACCGCTGATCGGAGACAATCGGAACCATGATGGAAAATTGTGTCAAACGCGCTGTTGATCACGGTAAACGCCTGCTGCTTGTCTGCGCGGCAAGTGCGGCGCTTGGCGGCTGTTTGCTCAATTCCGTTCCGGTGCCGGTGGTTTATGGCGATGGGGCGAGTTATAGCCCCTACAGCATGCCAAAACTTAAAAACGGCGAACGCGTCATCACCGTTGCGCCGGGGGATACAGTTTCCGAACTCGCCGTGCGCTATCACATGGACTTCGTCGAGTTCACTCGCCGTAATGATCTTCGCAAGCCTTATGTGATCTATCCGGGGCAGCGCCTTGTGTTGCCGCCGTGGACCCCGAACTATGACAGCATGCCGCCAGATACGGCTATCGCATCGAGAACCACAGCACCTACGAAAACTGTCACGATTGGTGGCAAACGTCAGGTGGTGAGCGTGCCGACAAAATCAACAAGCGCGCCAGTTCGAGCCACAAGGCCAACGACGACGCTTGCACGGGTTTCGCCGCGCAACGGCGGAAGCATCCCGACGCCAGGCCTGAAACCACAAGATTTTGCTGCCGATGCCGAACGCAAGATGGCGTCTGCACGCAGTTGGGTGTCTGATAGCAGGTCGACACCGGTTGCCGGGCAGGGCAGTAACGTTCGCCAGAACGTTGCCTTGGCCGAGCCATCCGCCCGAAAAGGGTTCATCTGGCCGGTACAGGGCAAGGTGGTCCTGAAGTACGGGGCGAGCACTGGCGGACTGTTTAATGACGGCATCAACATTCAGGCCAATCGTGGCACACCCATCCTTGCAGCGGAAAACGGTGTTGTGACTTATGTCGGCAACGAATTGCGTGGTTTTGGCAACCTGATCCTGATCAAACATGCCGATAACTTCGTGACCGCATATGCGCACACGGAAAGCCCCCTGGTTGCAAGAGGGGACGTTGTAAAACGCGGCCAGAAAATCTCAACAGTCGGTACGACGGGGGCGGTTACTTTCCCGCAACTTCACTTTGAAGTCCGCAAAGGGCGCAAGTCTTCCGATCCGATTAAATATCTGCCAAGCGTGATGGTCTCGCGCTAACAAAAACACCCGAACATTGCCCGGGTGCCTTCAACGTTTCCTGCAAGCAGTTTTTGGCTAGTCGATCGACTTGCCGAGTTCGCCCGCGATCTCTTGAATGAACTGCCAGGCAACGCGACCAGAACGACTGCCGCGCGTTACTGTCCATTCCTTGGCGCGTGCGTGCAGCTCTTCGGTTGGCATGTCGAGTTTGAATTCCTTGGCATAACCATCAATGATCTCGAAATAGACGTCTTGGGATATATTGTGGAAGCCGAGCCACAGGCCAAACCGATCCGAAAGGGACACTTTTTCCTCGACCGCTTCGGACGGGTTGATTGCCGTCGAACGTTCATTTTCAATCATGTCGCGCGCCATCAGGTGTCGGCGATTTGACGTGGCATAGAAAATCACGTTTTTCGGGCGGCCTTCGATACCACCGTCCAGCACGGCCTTAAGAGACTTGTAGCTTTCATCGTGCATATCAAATGACAGATCGTCACAGAACAGAACTGTACGACGACCGCTTTCCTGCAGGATATGCAGCAGATCGGGAAGGGTCGGAATATCTTCGCGGTGTATTTCCACCAGTGCCAGTGAGGCCGGGCTTTCTGCGTTGATCATGGCATGCATCGCCTTGACGATAGAACTTTTGCCGGTACCGCGTGCCCCCCAAAGCAGTGCGTTATTGGCCGGAAGACCGTCTGCAAAGCGCTTGGTATTGTTATACAGAATTTCTTTTTGCTGCCCGATACCCTGAAGCAGGCCGATATCGACGCGATTCACGTTGCGCACCGGCTGCAGGTAGCTGGTCTGGGCCTGCCAGACAAAAGCATCCGCGGCACTCAGGTCGTTCTTGGAGCGAGCCGGTGGTGCCATGCGTTCCAGCGCATTGGCAATGCGTTCGAGTGTGGGTAAAAGTATGTCGAAATCGCTGGTCATCGGGGCCTCTTGGGTGTTTCTTTTTCTGGTGACTTTTTTTGTTGGCCGGAAAGCTAGCACATCAGCAAGCCAATGGAAGTGTTTGTTATAATGACTTTCGTGCAACGCAAGGTGAACAAACGCACACAAGTGTTGATTTTACCGCTTTAAAACCGGTTCTCCCTTGCTTTGGCGCAACACCCCGTTATATTCCGGCAGTTGATATTTTTTGTTCTGAGGAATTAGGAGTTCCTAATGTTTATTTCGACGGCTTACGCTCAGGCCGCTGGTGGTGGAGATGGCGCAGGTGCGCTGATGCAGTTTGCGCCGCTGATCCTGATTTTTGTTGTTTTCTATTTCCTGCTTATTCGTCCTCAGCAGAAAAAGCAGAAAGAACATAAAGCAATGCTCGAGGCGATCCGTCGCGGCGACAAGATTGTTACCGCTGGTGGCCTGATCGGTACCGTTGCCAAGGTCGTTGGCGATGATGAACTTTCGGTCGAGATCGCTGATGGCGTCAAAGTCAAAGTAGCGCGCGGTATGGTTTCCACGGTTCTGTCGAAAACCGAACCGGCCAAAAGCGACGCTAAAGAAGACAAAGAAGAAAAAGAAGAAGAGCCCAAAAAAGACTGATCTCTTCGTATCAAGCGAGGCGGGGCACACGGCTCCGCCTTCTTGCATTTTGCCGGTGGCCTGAAGCGGTACCAAATACCCGTTGTTCCAAGAACCTTGGAACCAGACCAAGGTTGACCCAGACAGATCCGGTCACAAAAACATGCTTTATTTTACCAAATTGAAAGCAGCACTGGTCCTTCTGGTGTGTGCATTGGGCGTAATTTATGCTGCGCCGAACTTCCTGCCGTCGGGAACGTTCCCGACTGAGTCCAGCTATTTGCCGGGCAAGCAGATCAATCTCGGCCTTGACCTTCGTGGCGGCTCGCACATGTTGCTTGAAGTCGACACCGATACGGTCCTGCGCGAACGCTATGATGCTCTTGCGGATGCAATTCGCACAGAACTGCGTCAGGAAAAAATCCGCAACCGCCCGCGTGAATCAAGCGCCAATGGTGCAGAAATCACCGTTCTGAGCCCCGAAGACGTGGAAAAAGCCCGCGAAATCGCGCGCACAGCGGAACCGAATACAGAGTTGGGCGGCGAAGGTAATAACATCACCGTTACCTATAACGAAATTGCTTACCGTGAACTGATAGACCGTGCGATTGCGCAGTCATTGGAAGTGGTCCGTCGCCGTGTTGATGAGTTGGGCACGACAGAACCATCAATCCAGCGTCAGGGCGAAAACCGCATTGTTGTTCAGGTGCCGGGTCTTGATGATCCGTCGCGCCTGCGGGCTATTCTTGGCCGTACCGCAAAGATGAACTTCCATCTGGTGAATAACGAGAAAACCGCGGCCGAGGCCCGTGCAACGGGTCTTCCGCCGGGAACGATGATCTTGCCGGCTG
>NVTG01000065.1 GCA_002401495.1 Candidatus Kaiserbacteria bacterium | reverse complement strand
ATTGATCTTCTGGAGCTAAGTGAGCCGGAAACGTACCGTAATACAAGATTCCGGAACCTCTCTTAAACTCAACCAAGACCACCTCCTCGCGGATGTCTCCTTCACTTCCTAGACACCAATCGTCTACTCGCACAATGCGCGTTACATAGATGTACATTGGCCCTTCATCCGGTGCAGCAATCAAACAATTTGCCTCCAGAGTCCATTTACGAGTTGTGCTCCCAGCTTTGCGTGCGTCCATTATAAGCTCGCCGTCGAATTGCGACTCGCACCAGTTGAATTCTCCGAGCACGCGCATGGGTACAGTAACACCTTCTTCTGCCATGCCTGGAACACCCAGGAAGGAAAGAAAAAATGCGATCTTTATTAGTCGTATCATGGTTCTACCCTTTCTATTACCTACCCTATTTCTACACCCAAAACGCACCTCATTCAAGGTGCGTTTTTAAACTTATGTGTCGTAATTATTAAACCGCCGACAGATTTCTCTGTCGACGACTTATTTTTGGAATTGCCAAGCTCCTAAAATACCGAACCACTCTTCCTCGTCCACAATCATACGAACCAGAAAGAGCGTCAAAGGTGAAGCATAGTCGGGAACTGAAATATTTATTGAGAAGAAAATTCTACTTACGTAAGCACTACCTTCTACATACTTGCAAGACTCTTTAAGAATGAGCATATTGAGCAGTGCTCTTGCGGAGTAAAACCCTAGATTCAGATGGTTTTCGAGTATAGATCTAGAATGATACTCAACTTTACACGCTGGAACATCAGAGATGTACCCGATATGTCCCTCATGCGGGACTATCTCTGGAGGCGGCTCCTTCAACGGCGCAATGCCGTATGAATACGCGCCTGTCCCCAAAAAACTTAAAAGCATGATTAGTAGGCCTTTTTTCATTTGCTTTCTCCCTATTGCCTACTATAGTTCTACACCCAAAACGCACCTCATTCAAGGTGCGCTTTTAAACTTATGTGTCCAACTTATTTCCCGAACTTCTCAAACGCTCTCAAGACCTCTATAGGCATTGCAAACACTACTGTGTTGCTCTGATCTGAAGAAAGATCGTTAAGTGACTGCAATGTTCTAAGGTGTAGTGCACCGGGTGCTGATGAGAGTACGTTAGCTGCCTTTGCCATGTTATCAGCTGAAATTACTTCTCCTTCAGCCTTAATGATAACCGCACGCTTCTCACGCTCAGCTTCAGCTTGTTTTGCAATTGTTCGTTCCATGTTCTCAGGAAGGATAATATCTTTAAGCTCAACGTTTTGTACTTTAATCCCCCAGTCATCGCTGGCAACGTCTACTACTGATCGAATCTTTTCTGAAATCTTTTCTCTTCCTGAAAGAAGTTCATCAAGTTCAACTTCACCAACAGCATTACGCATAGTCGTTTGTGCTAACTGACTTACTGCAAAGAAGAAATCTTCAACTTTCAATATTGCGTTAGAAGCATCACTTACCTTGTAGTAGATAACAGCGTTAACTCCAACTGCGATGTTGTCTTTTGTAATAGCTTGTTGTTGAGGAACATCAACCGCTTTTGTTCGCATGTCTACCTTCATCATGCTTTGAAAAACAGGAATTACTATTCTCCATCCTGGTTGTTTAATTCCAGTAAACTTACCCATTGTGAACATAACACCTCGTTCGTATTGGTTAACTTGTCGAATTACAGCGAATGCGATTCCAATAGCTAGAGGTACAAGTGTAAAAAATTCCATAAATATTATATTAATTATTAAGTCCAAGGAACATCAAATTGTTCAAACTCCGGCAGCAACTTCTCATTATACAGCAACCTGTTTATCACTTCAGCGTGCGAAAGCGCGCCAGTTAGAGCGTTGTGAGGGTGCGGCTCTTCCGGTATTCCGCAATAGTTTAACACCTCATCTAGGTTTAGTGAACTTCTTTTGTGTTCAGCATCAACTGGAGGAGTCTCCCCTCTTTTAATCATATGCATCCATGCAAGTGAGTGACTATCTATTGTACGGTAGGCAAAAGTATAATTTAATCCAGCACGTTCACACGCAGCTCTAACGTAGTCTCTATCAAAAGAAACGTTCTGTCCTCCAAAGGTTTTGTCTTCGAGAGAGTCACTCCAGGCAATGAACTTTTTTATCAACTCTTCTTCAGTTTGTTTTGTTGGATCTGTTATCTCTTCCTTTGTAAATCCGTTTACTTCAAGTGCTCCGTCCATGATGTGTGCTCCATCCCATATACGACACTCTTCGTAGAATCTGTTCTCAGGGTTCTTTAAATCAAGCGCGCCAATACTAACGATTGAGTGCTTTTCGTAATCTGTGCCTGAGGCTTCTATATCTAGTATTAACATGAAGGCATTATACCATTTTACTTCAACCCCTTACAATTCCCTGCCGCTGTGAAGCCTGCTTTCTTTGCCTCGTCAATACTCTTAAACCACACCTTATTTACCTCACTCATTCTCTGTGCACCCGAACACCACGGAAAATGATACTTACTCCCATTGCGGGATGCTACAACTAGTCCACCCATACTAATTGGATCAACGTTTTTCATTGTTTGTTCAAACATTCTGATTGCAGGACGTTGTTCTTCCATCATGGAGAGTCTCCCTAATCCAAAGGCACCTAGTCCAACTAACATTAGTACGAGCACGATAAAAACATCCTGTCCCATTTTGGGGGTGTTTCCCTTGATTTGAACGACACGTTCGCGTATACTTTGCCACCAGTTCCTCATATGGAACTAATTTTAACTGATATATGGCACATAGAAAAGCCGGGGGTTCGGCAAAAAACCTACGAGACTCAAACCCAAAATATCTGGGTACTAAACTAGCAGACGGTTCAACAGCAAAAACCGGGTCTATTATCGTACGCCAACGTGGAACAAAGATCATGGCAGGAAAGAATGTTGGAGTAGGAAAAGACCACACACTGTTTGCACTTAAACCCGGACTTGTAAAATTTAGAGATAAACGAAAGACTAACTTCACTGGAGTTACCGTTAAGAAAAAAGTAGTTGACGTTCTATAGAGAAACCGCACAAACAGTGCGGTTTTTCTTTTTCTCTGTTAAACTCCGAGTAGCCGCACCTTCGTGTGTGATAACTAACGGGAGAATTCCAATGTTCAAGAAGAAACGAATGTGGGTACCCATATCAATGTTTGCCATTGCAATACTATTAAGCATGGCTGCGTACAAATTTGGGTTTACCTCTCAATAAATCACACAAAAAGGCGCCCACACTGGGCGCCTTTTTGTATTAGTTAGCTTCAACCTTTATCGTCGCCTTCTCTCCTGATATCTCAACGGTATGTTCTCCAAGTTCTTTAATTGGTTTGGTTATAACAATTGCACTAGGATCAACTGTAACTCCAGTGGACTCTTTTAGCTGTGCTGCGATAACCTCTGCACTTATTGCTTCAAAGAGATGTTCTTTCTCATTTGAGTTTGCCTTTATAACAAGTGTCTCGATTTTTGATAGTCCTTCTTGTAATGCTTCTTTAGAAGCTTCAACTTGGGCCTCTTGTGCTCCTGCCCTCTTTTCTAGTTGTGCGATTTTTGAAGCGGTAGCAGCTACTGCTCTACCCTGTCCTATTAAAAACTGGGCGTAGCCGTTTGCTACTTCTGCGATTGTATTCTTTTGTCCAACTTTTGCTGTGTCTTTAAGTAAAATAACTTTCATATTTTTTGAAATTAATTGATGATGTATATTACTCAGAATTTCCTACTCTAGCAAGTACTCAACAGCACGCTCTAATATATAGTCAGTTTTATCGTCCTCTTCTATCTCATCAGGAAACTCTACTTCAATATCAGGATCAATTCCCTCTTTTGTTATAAATACGTCTCCTGCAAGTAGCCAACGAGCAACCGTTACCTTTAAAGAAGTTTCTGAAGTTATATCTATCACCTCTTGGACTGAGCCTTTTCCAAAACTACGAGTTCCTATTAATGTAGCAACGCCATGTTCTTTCAAAGATCCTGCAAGGATTTCTGAAGCTGATGCTGAACCTCTATCCATTAATATTACTAGCTCTCCTTTGAAAACATCGTATCCCCTACTTCTGTGAATTTTATTCACGCCGTTTCCACCATAGTCCTCAGTAACTACTATTTTTCCTGTTGGTAAGAACCAGCTAGCCATGTCAGTTGCAGCAGAAAGATATCCTCCGGGATTACCTCGAAGATCAATAATCAATTTATCGTAGTCTGTTGCTACAAATTCCATAAGTGCTTTTCTGAAAAGTTCTGAAGACTTTGCTGAGAAATTCGATAACTCAATTACAAAGATCCCATCGTCTCGTTTATATGTTTCTATCGTTGGTATTTGAATCGTGTCTCTTGTAACGGTAATCTCAAGAAGCTCTCCTTCTCCTTCTCTTACTATTGTAAATATAACGTCTGTTCCCTTCTTTCCTCTAATTAACTGAACAGCTGTACGAATACTCATGTCCTTGGTATTTGTTTCATCAATTTTTACTATTTTGTCCGCACTTTTAATTCCTGAATTAAATGCAGGAGTTCCCTTTAGAGGAGAGACAACCGTTAGTACCCTATCGCGAATTGAAATTTCCATTCCAACTCCTTCAAAGCTTCCACTAATATCTGCATTAAATATTTCAGCCTGTGAGGGTGGTAGGAAAACTGTGTAAGGATCTCCCATTGATTCAGCCAATCCACTAATTAATCCCCAGACTTGATCCTCTCTTATATCCTTTTCCGTAGTGGTTGCAGTAGTAGTCGCGTAAGCGTCAACAAATTTTTCATCCAACAGTCCCCACGCTTTCCACAAAGGAGTGAGGTCTGTGTTTTCAGGTTGTTCAGTTGCAATTGCACCCGCCGCAAAAGCAGATAGTCCATATTTATTTAACTGACTGTTTACTACCCCCTTTCCTCCAAGAATAGCTCCTGAGGAAAATGCGATTACTATAACTAATGCTATTGAGATATTTCTTAACATTTGGGTATTATGACATGGACACGGTTATACACGCTAGTGTATCAACTGTATTTGTCTATGCTCTATACTGTAGGTAATGCTTCATAGACATGAATACAAAGATTTGATCTGGGTTGATCTTGAGTCCCCCAGTATTATGGATGTTAAGTCTATAGTAGAAGAATTTAAAATAGATCAAGTAGTTGCTGACGAACTTCTATCCCCCACTCTAAGACCTCATACAGATAGGTATGATGGGTTTCTATATTTGGTTTTACATTTTCCAACTCTTAGCCATCCAACTAATTCGCTAGGACACATCGAACACGAAGTTGATTTTATAATCGGAAAGAATTTTATAATAACAACACGCTATCAAGAACTTGAATCCTTTGAAGATTTTAGAAAAGTATTTGAAATTAACGCAAGCTTAGATGATGATCATTTAATTGATAATCCATTTGATATCTTCTTGTTACTAACCAGACGTTTGTACAAGACGGTTGAAAGCGAAATTAATATCGTACGAGAGACTCTTGAGTACATTGAAAGTGAGATCTTCAAGGGGCGTGAAAAAGAAATGGTTGTTTCTCTATCTAAAGCCGGACGAGACATTTTAAACTTAAAACAAGCACTAGATCCACACCAAGAAGTCTTGAGTTCTCTAAGAGAGTTAACAATTGAGTTTGCAGGAAACGAATATGCTGCTCGGGTTAAAACTATTGAAAACTTGTACTACCGTTCTCGTAAACACATAACTAGAATATGGCAGACATTAAATGAGCTTCGCGAAACAAACAACTCGCTACTTTCAACAAAACAAAATGAGGTTATGAAAGTTTTCACCATTTTGGCCTTTGTTACATTCCCGCTATCTCTTGTTGCATCAATCTTTGGAATGAACACGGATAATATTCCAATTGTAGGTAACGACTACGACTTTTGGATTGTTATCGGAATGATGGGATTTGCAACATTCTTTATGTTCCTCTTCTTTAAACGTAGGGGATGGTTATAAACCAATCTTTTTCGTATACTAACGCAAATGCCAATTCATTTTTACAACACTCTATCTAAAGAAAAAGAGGTTTTTACGCCACTGCGTGATGACGGTGTTCGATTGTATAGTTGTGGACCGACTGTATACGCCAGATCAACTATTGGTAATATGCGTTCCTACCTTCTTTTTGATCTAATCCGAAGGACACTTGAGTATAATGGCCACGCTGTTAAGCAGGTTGTAAATATAACTGATGTTGGACACCTGGTCTCAGATGACGATCACGGAGAGGACAAGTTAGAAAAGGCCTCTAGCGCTACTGGAGAATCCGCACAAGATATTGCAGAAAAATATACTTCTCTTTTTAAAGAAGACATCGCTAAACTTAATCTTAATATAAGAGGTACCAAATTCCCGAAAGCCACAGAATACATAGCAGAACAAATTGCAATGGTTGAAACTTTAATGGAAATTGGCCACGCGTATAAGATAGATGACGGAATATACTTTGATACTTCTGTATTTAAAACCTACGGTCAGCTAGGAGGTATCGATGTTCAGGAACTAGAAGAAGGCGCACGTGTTGAGATAAACGAACAAAAGAAAAACCCTTCAGACTTTGCCTTATGGAAATTTTCTAACGATGAAAAACGACAACAGGAATGGAAGTCTCCATGGGGAGTAGGTTTCCCAGGTTGGCACATAGAATGTTCTGCAATGAGTCGTGCACTCTTGGGAAGACAAGTAGATATACATACTGGAGGAATTGACCTTAAGACAATTCATCACAATAATGAAATCGCACAAAGTGAAGCGGTTAACAAAAAGAAATTTGTTAATTACTGGATGCACAATGAGTTTATAAACGTGGAGGGTAGAAAAATGGGAAAATCTCTTGGAAACCTACTTACCTTGGATCAAATAATCGATCGAGGTTTCTCTCCCCTGTCCTACCGATACTGGTTAATGACCGCACACTACAAAACGCCTGTAAACTTCACTTGGGAGGCCCTAGAAGGCTCACACACAGCACTAAAGAAGCTTCATAGGTATTTTGTTGATGAACTTAGTCTAAAGAGCGGAGAGATAGATTCTAACTATAAAGAAAAATTTAACGAGTACATAAATGACGATTTAGACACACCGAAGGCAATTGCACTTCTGTGGTCACTTGTTAAAGACGACTCTGTTTCTTTAGAAGATAAGAGAGCGACTCTCTTAGACTTTGATACTGTCTTAG
>NVTG01000064.1 GCA_002401495.1 Candidatus Kaiserbacteria bacterium | reverse complement strand
GGAATTTCTTGCCTCTGGACGAAATAGAACTTCTAATGAAGGCATGAGTAGCGACTTGTTTAGGTACACTTTTCCTGAAGTGTATAAAAACATTCAGGAAAATATAAATAAGAAGCTAGGGGATTCATCATGGCCCCACTTCGGTACTTATCCAGAAATTATGATGGCGGAGCTACCCGAATATTTTTTTATAGGCAATACATTTAGAGAACAAAAAGATTCACGGTTATTTGGGGGCATGTTTAACTCCAAACTTAATGAATTTTATAATATACCAAAGGCTCCGTGGGCTAGGTATGGGAAATGTAATATTGTGCATTTTGATAGCGGCTGTAATTCTAGCGAAGACATAACAATTACTGACGTAGGGAATATATTTAGTGTGCTTTCTCACAAAAGTAATATTTATGACTCCGAGTATTTTGGAATTTATTTTTACACAAAAGGAGATTGGCATCGACTAACGCGCGCAATAAGTGGGTACTCTTTTCAACAATTAAAGTTCCACTTGCAAAATGATAATTGTACTATCTATTATGGGTTGAAAGAGGGCGATATTGAGAAGTTCTATAAAATGAATGTTTGTGATTCTTTAGGGGTAGTCTCTATTGGGAACAACTTAAAAAAGAAAATAAAAGTATACGATTCTTACTATGGTATACATTTCATTCAGCATCAAGATTTTGGTTCACAGCCTAAGCCCAACGACCGCTCCTTTTTCGTGAAAACTGGGTCATACCAATGCGAGGACGTCTTAAATGATCGATCTTTTGTTATAAAATTTGGAGATGGTGGCCATAGAGATATAAAGTGTGGCGAAAGTGTTAGCTATACTTACGATAAGCCAGGTATGTATATAGCTAGCATTTGGTTTGAAGGTGAGCTTATTGAAAGCGAAAAAGTAGTTATTCCAGAAGATCTTGTTAAAAGTGTAGATATGAAAGTGTCAATAAAAAGTGATAAAGATAAAACCTATGCCGAAATAATATACACGATGTCTCCACCTTGTGGCCTTTTAAATTTGGAGGATTATAACATTGGTGTGTATGTAAATGACTCTGGGCCATATGCTGAGCGGGGCGTCCAAATTTGTGATAGCAAGACAAGATATAATCTAATTCCTTATGTCAAAGAATATAAATTTGAGTTTAAGGTTGATGGTAAGGTTTACGCCGAAGAGACTATAGATAACCCTATATATAAGAGGTAATAAAGTTAGCTTAAATGTGCATAAAAGCGCGCATTTAAGCGCGTTTTTTGCTATAATATACTTAACCAAGAGAGTGTTCTACACACTCTTTTTATAACATTATGACAGCAGCAAAAAAAGGAAGTTACGGTGCAGATGACATCACAGTTTTAGAGGGTCTTGAGGCAGTTAGGCGTCGTCCTGGTATGTACATCGGTACTACCGGTCTTGAAGGTCTTCACCACTTGGTGACGGAGATTTTCGACAACTCACGCGATGAGGCGATGGGTGGTTTTGCCGATAATGTTGAAGTTGCACTACTACCTGGTAATCGTATACGCGTTGCTGATAACGGACGAGGTATTCCAGTAGATATTCACAAGAAAACAAAAGTCTCGGCACTTGAGACTATTATGACCACTCTTCACGCAGGAGGTAAGTTTGACGGAGACGGGTATAAATTCTCTGGAGGTTTGCACGGAGTGGGTGTTTCAGTAGTAAACGCACTTTCTACACACGTACGCGCTGAGGTTCACCGTGATGGAGGACAGTATCTTCAAGAATATAAGAATGGTGGTAAGCCAGTTTCGAAAACGAAGAAGATTGCGGCTTCAAAGAAAACCGGAACCATTATCACATTTGACCCCGACCCGAGCATCTTTCCAGTTATTGAATTTAGTTGGAAGACAACTGTAGAACACCTACGCCAACAGGCGTACCTCGTTCGTGGTATGCGACTTACAATAATTGACGCACGAGAGTATAAAGGAAAGTTAGACGACACTAAAACTTTCTACCTTAAAGAGCAAAAACTGGAAGTCCCGTCAATGACTTTCTACTTTGAAGGAGGACTTACCAGTCTTGTTACTTTCCAAAACCGACACCAAAAAGAAGTTCACAAGAATATCTTTTACGTTGAGAGAGAACTTGACGATGTGCACGTTGAAGTAGCACTACAGTACGTAGACGATATATCCTCAAGAGTCTCGGCTTTTGCTAACAATATATACACCGCAGAAGGAGGAATGCATCTTACTGGTTTCAAAACAGCACTTACAAGGACAATCAACAACTACATTAAGAAGACTAATATGAAAGGTGTTGAAGGAGGATTCACTGGAGACGATGTTCTTGAAGGGCTAACTGCTGTTATTTCAGTAAAGATGGAAGAGATTCAGTTTGAAGGACAGACCAAGTCTAAATTAGGAAGTGTTGAAGCAAGAGGGGCGGTGGAGAGTGTATTCTCATCAGCTTTCAATGATTTCCTAGAAGAGAACCCAAATGATGCTAAGGCTTTGATAATGAAAGCAGTGTTAGCCATGAAGGCTCGTAAGGCGGCAAAAGCCGCTAAGGACTCCGTACTAAGAAAGGGGGCACTCGAGGGGATGACACTTCCAGGAAAGCTTTCAGATTGTCAGTCACGTTCAGCCGAAGAATCAGAGATATTCATTGTAGAGGGAGATTCAGCCGGAGGTTCTTCCAAACAAGGAAGAGATCGAAGAACTCAAGCCATACTTCCTCTAAGAGGAAAGATTTTAAATGTTGAAAGGGCGCGCTTGGACAAGATGCTGGCAAATAATGAAATTAAAGCCCTTGTTGTAGCACTAGGAACTGCAATAGGAGATACTTTTGATATTGAAAAGCTTCGTTACCATAAGGTGATAATTGCAACTGACGCCGATGTAGATGGGGCACACATCCGAACACTTCTGCTAACACTATTTTATAGATACTTTAAACCTCTTATCGAAGGAGGATTTTTGTACATTGCACAACCGCCTTTGTATAAGATTAAACAAGGAAAGAAATCTTCCTACGCATATACTGAGGAAGAGAAGATTGCCTTAGTTGGAGACGTTGAGCCCGATGAAGAAGGAGAAGAGAAGACTGGAAAGGTTTCAATTCAACGATACAAGGGACTTGGAGAGATGAACCCTGATGAATTATGGGAAACTACAATGGATCCAGAGAGGCGCGTTATGAAGCAGGTAACTATTGAAGACGGACAAGAAGCAGACAATGTATTTGATACTCTAATGGGAACAGACGTAGCGTCTCGTAAGGCTTTTATTCAATCCCACGCCAGAGAGGCGACTTTGGATATCTAGTAATTTAATACGTTTATAATCTGACCGGTTGTATTGTTGTTCTCGTTTGATTCGAGGATGTAGTTTACTGGATCCAACCTTACATTGAAGCTATGTGTTCCTGAGATAAGTTGGTCAAATGTAACCAGTACTTCAGTTGAAGCCCCTGGCATAAGTGAGGGTTGTACTTGGGAAGTAAATGCGTAGCCTCCTTGAGAAGGTAATACTGCAGAGAAGAACCAAGGTCCACTTTGTTTTGTTCCTAGGTTTGTAACTTTAAATTTAGCTGCTGCCTTGTCGTTTATCCTAAAGTAATTACTTCGCTCAAGAATTCCGTAGAAGTTAACTTTTCCAACTGCGATCATTGATACAGATAGATCAACAAGTCCGTATGGGTTTGAAGTTCTTGGAACCGATATTGTTCTAGTTACGGGAACTACAGGAGTTGTTGGTGCAACCGGGGAGGCAACAGACGGTGCTTCAATTAAACCAGTAGGAACGTCAGTTGTTACTACACCAGTATCTTTTGTAATGGTAAGAGTTTGTGTGTCTCGAATACTTACACCAGACTCGTTTGTGTGGGTGACCGCAAGATCTACCTTAGCTAAAGAATCATCAGTTACAGGGGTAACTATGATGGAAGTATCTTCAAGGCCTAAAGTGTAAGGTGCATTACAAGGAAGTGGACTTGAGTTCATTTTAAAGTGGAATCCTTCTTTACACTCATATGCAAAAGAAAGTAGTCCTCCTTCTGTTTGACTCTTTATCCAGCTAATTGTAACTGGAGAGTTTGAGTGAGTAGTGCTTGGCGTTAGTTTTACAACAATATCTTTGTCGTCTAGTTTAACTTCTTTTGTTACTCCTGTGTCTGAGAAAAGTCTTGGGATAAACTTAACAACTTGTGATGCGCTCCATATACCTATGATAAGTAGTATTATAAAACCTCCGATAGCTAAAATATTTTTCATACCTAATATACTGCCTCTTTTGGCGGTATTAAACAAGTCAAATTGACGCAAAATTGGAAATCGCGTATAGTTTTAATACTTATATGGATCAAAATGATATTTTAAATACACTGTTCCATCCAAAGATGCTGTTTAACTTAGTAATTCTTTGGATACTTTTTGTAGTTGTTGGAACTTCTCTTGCAATGCTTTCTTCACAGAATTCCTTTTTAAGTGATAGAGAAGCTGAAAGAATAATTTCTGACACTCAAAGACTTTCTGATTCAACAAATGTAGAAATTCAAGAAGTTGGTCAAACCGCTGTATTTAGTGGTCCTCCAGTGTTTCCAGATCGATTAATAGTTGAAAGTGCAAACATAGACTTGCCAATTTCTAATCCGCAGACTAGAGACATAAATGCGTTAGACGAGAAATTGAAAAGTTCGGTAGTTCGATATCCTGATTCAGCAACCCTTGGTGTTCAAGGAGGGAACGTTTTGGTGTTTGGGCACTCAAGTGGATTACCTATAGTTCGTAATCAGTTTTTTAAAGCATTTAACAAGATAAAGGATCTTAAAGATGGGCAGATTATAAAAGCAGTTTCAGGAGAAGATACATATAGCTATAGTGTAAGTCGAGTGTACCAGGCAAATGCAACTGACGATCGAATAGCTTTAAATGTTGCAGGACACCGCATTACACTTCTAACTTGTGACTCGTTTGGTTCAAAAAGTGATAGGTGGGTGGTTGAGGCTGAATTTATAGGGAAAAACCTGTAGTATACATATAGAGCAGAAGGAGATGTTCATGAGACCATCTAAGAAGGCCGTAAGGCGTGCTCGTCTTTCACTTCAGTTCAAGAGACTCAGAGAAGATCGTCAATGCTTTCGCGTACTGAAAGTTAGTGCGAAAGTAGTTGAGTTTTTCTTTGGTGGACACACAATACGTTTTGAATACGACAAAGGGCGTGTTGCGCGTATTGGAGGGGACTATAGATATCTTGGAGTGGAGGATTACGCAGCACTTTATATCCTTGCAGAAATGCTTATGATGGCAGCTCTTGCAGGATACAAAAAGAAAGCAAGAAAAAAAGAGGCGAAAAAGAAGAAGAAAAAACAACTTTCTTTTATTGGAATATAGAAAACCCCGGGCAGCATTGCTGTTGCCCGGGGTCGTTTTCGTGAAGAAGGAAAGGAGAGTTATTGCTGAAGCATAATAGGGGTTTTGCTGTTACCTCCTATACTTATTCTTTTTGCTTCAGTAACTCCTGATAATGCGCCAGCCATGTAGAGAATTTCATCAGGACTTGCATCAGGATTCTCAGCACGCAATCTTCTTGTGCGCTCATTGAACGCATCAGTTGAAAGATTATCAGCATCCGCCTTCTTCTTAGCGATCGCCGGCAGATCTTGCGCGGCTTTCAGGCCCTCGCTCGTAGGTGTGAAATCCTGGACCTCAAGGGTAAAGATTTCAACACCCCATCGAAGTATATATCCGATCAGAGTGAATCCGGAGACGGAAATAAATTTTTCGTACCAGCCGTACTTTCCTTCGCCTTCATACTCAAGAGTATAAAAGGACTCAACAGCGCCGCGAAATATTGCCGCAGCCGAACCGTTGTCTTTCTCATTCTTGAGGTCGCTAAAGCTTCGAACCGCACAATATTGTCGCACAGCCGATTCTATAGCTCGCTTAATTTGAGGTAGGACTTTCGTCCAACCTCCGCAAAGTAAGAAAAGCAAAGGAAACAGCACTCTTAAGGTCACAGTAAGATCTGCAGTTATCTGGCCGCCATCCTTTCCGTCACCTTCAAATGTATCAACATCTTTTGGTGACATAGAGAACAGTTCTGGTTCCAGGCTCATTATATCCTTCAACTTTTTTAAGGTGTAAAGGGGCCAAGGGTGATTGAACTGTTTACCAGCCCCGAGGATTTTTGGCGAATATGCTCCCAAACGCCGTAGAACGGCATTTGAATTTGGTGGAATGTCGTAATAGCAAAGCCATCCAGCCAAAATCCAGCTGATGACAATAGTAAACAGTCCACCTCCAAAACTTAGAAGCGTAGGGAGCCATATAAGAATCCCCCAGATTAGCGGGTACCAAATGCTTGAGATTTGGTTGGCCCAGGTACTGCCTGAGCCTCGTATTGCCACAGGCCCCCTTTCATATTGAGGGGCGTTAGCTATTTGATCAGCCATTTGTTTCTTCCTTCTTCAATTTTTAATGTGCTTCGTACTTCTGCTACAAGAGCATTAGTTATTAGTATTTAACCACAAATACTTGACAAGTCAATAGTTTTGTGATTAAATCTTCGACAGCTATATAAGTTCAATGTAATCAATGTAAAAGCCGAAAGGCGGAAAGGAGTCATCATGGCTCGTAATACAACAAGATATGTACTGGGGGAAGATCGTCAGCGAGTGGTCAAATTTGACCCCGCTACTCAGCGGTGGAAACTGTGGGCAAACGGCGCCTTTGGGACTGTTGTGGCACGTGCAAACGTGTTCGACACAACCACAAACGGGGTGCCAGCAGTACCTGCTCGTGCAAATAATGCACCAGAAGCAACACCACCCGTTGATACGACACCGGCGGCTGAGCCAGTCGTTCTTCAGGAACCACAGGAGCGCCCTGAACCTACAATTACACGGGTTCGTGCGACGGAACGTCCAGTGAGCTCACCGCCAACAGGTGAGCCGGCGCCAACTGCAACACAGCAGGCGGGGACAGCAAGCACAATGTCTGGAGATGATGGAATGAAAGTAATGTTCGGAGTTGCCGCTGTTATAGCGGTAGGAGCGATTGCGTATTACTTCATCGCAGGACCAGGCTCTTCTCCAAAAGTTGCACCTTTGACAGGGGACAACATTACAGGTCCGTCAGTTTTCACAGGCGCAATCACAGGCGTATCTGGTGGAACTTGGGTCAACAGCCCGCGGGACACTGGGGACAAATGGAAGCCACGCAAAACCCCTACCGACACTGGGAAGGGTTGC
>NVTG01000063.1 GCA_002401495.1 Candidatus Kaiserbacteria bacterium | reverse complement strand
TGTAACATGACTGCGGAGCTGGCTTTTGCTAGTTTTAAAATAGAATTTGTTAAAAACACGAGCTTGTTTAAATTCAACATTAGTTTCTAGTGTATGAAAAGGGTTTATTACAAACATTATGAAATAATTAGTTGAGAATGGGAAGCGCGGCAGATGCTTCCAGTGAAGTTTGAGATCCTCACCCGTCGTCTGGGCCTTGCATAGCAGGTTGAGGTGGAAGCGTCACATGCTCCCGGTGAACCCACCTAAACGCTAACAGAACAACGCCAGCAATACTAGCACTGACTCCAGAGCTTCCTCGACATCGTTTGACGAGACGGGTCGCTGGGATTGCCCGTTTGAGTCGACAATGTAGATACCCAATTCCCGGAAGGCACGGTCGAAGGCTTCTCGCCTGATGTCTGCGATGGTGGAATTGCGTTCGTTACGCATCTCGGCTCGGCGTCGGGAGCGATCTTGATGCTGTGTAGCTGCCCGTTCCGCGCGGTCGGCAGATTCGGTATAGGCTCGGATCGTTCCCCGCTCGTCAGAAGAAACGGGAACCGCAGGCGCATCTTCCGATACCTCGGAAAGTTCATATGAACTTTCGGCTTGTGCGAGATCATTTCCGGCGCGCTCTGTTTCTTCTTCCTGCTCATCCTCTAATGGCGGCAATGTTGCTTTACGTTCGTCAATATAGTGGCCCGCGCGTTGCTCAACGGCTTGCCGGGCGTCGCGCGAGAGCTGTACTTGCGGCATCATATCGTTGCGCGGGTCGGTCAACTCGCTCCAACTTGGAAGTTCGCGCACATACACGGAAAGCGATGGCTCAACAGCTATTGTGCCCGGAGTATTTGAAGCAATCTGCAGATCGATTCCCATGGTCGAGATATGAATGTCGCTGGTCTCGTCTTCTGCCCCGGTCTCGTCGTAACGCGGAAGCAAGAATGCACTCACGATTCGAGAGGACGGACGGGCACCGAAGATAATCTCGCCATCTGGACCTTCACCTGTGCAGCGCTGCTCGGTAAGGCGCAACAACGCATCGACCATTGCTTCCTTGGCCTCCGCAAAATCGGCTCCTGTATTTTCGCGGAAGCGTTCTTCGCCAGCGGTCAAATCGATGGCATTCGACGGGCGAGATGCCGAACTCGAAGATGAATGATTTTGTTCTGGTTCAGTCATTATTCCCGCCCACCTCATGAATTTCTAAGCTAACAACTTGGTCTAAATGGTCGATCGCCTTCTTTCTGAGTGCGAAGATCCCCTCCCGGACTTCTGAGCTAAATCCGGAAGCGGTTCCGTGTGGATCGACCAAGACGGACACAAAGGCCTGGGCCATTCTTTGACCAGCCCTGCGACGATCTGTGCGCAAAGGTTGAATTCCCTCGGACCATATCTTCTCAGAAAGAGGTTCATGAACGCCAAGCACTTCCATGAATGCCATGTACTCCCGGCGACGTTGTGGTGCATGAGGTTGACGGCTCTCCGGAGGAACTTGCTTGTGTTCCTCTACTCTCAGCCAATTCAGTACGGCGGTGTGGCTTTGTGTTCGCGCACCCTTCGCCTGGATTCTTGCATGTACGGTACGGGCCTTCGCGTTCAATGAGGTCCCAGGAATGCCCGCTAGCGATGCTTCAACCGTCGTATGAAACACATCAACCCAGCTTTGGGCGAGCACGCGCAGCGGAAGAAGGTCTCTTGCCTCATGGATAAATGCTGTGTCGGGCACAACGACAGACTCACCGGGAGCTAGTGATCGCGCACGCGTTGTTTGGAACGGATTTATCGGTGCTCTGCGATCATACCTGATCATGACCGCGCTTGAGTGGGCAAGCAATGTACGACCGCTTGAAAGTACAAATTCACAGATTTCGCCGTTCTCATCGGGCTCATTGTCTGTCAGGTCGATGATCATCTCGGGAGGCTCGGTCGTCGTCAGTGGTTCCAGATTCAAGTTCACTGATCCCACTGCGCGGGCTTCCACCTCGGCTTTGGCAGCTTCTGATATTGCGGCAAGGCGAGCCCCTAACTTTTCTTTGCCGCTGAGGTCTGGATGCGTGGAGAGACGCTGAAATACTGCCGCAACGCGCTCCACCAATGTGCGTTCGCACAAGACGATCAACTCGTCCGGGAGCCACGCGCGCACCGAAACTTTGGACAACCAGTCCAGATTTGGCGCGATGAGAACCAGCCTCTTCCATGTGTTGCGGTCGCGCGCCGTTTCTATCTCGGCCAGCTTCGTCTCAATTGTCTCGGCGCTGGCGAGAATGATGTGCCCTTTTTCGAGACGCTTTCGCATAGCACGACCGGCATCGGTGTCATCGGCCAGGCGGCGCAGACCAAGTCTCAAGTCAATGTCGGATGTGAAAGCGATCAATGTGCGGCTCGATTTGCGCAGGATTGTCGTCACCAGATCGGCCAAGACCGAGCCGATTGGGGTTTCTTTATCGAGACTGTCAAATGCGGCACGTACTGCATCCCGCGCCGTTGTCATGCGTGCTCTTTCCAAGCCGCCAATTTCCGAAGCGAGGGCGTCTTCAAGCGGTGCTAGGAGCGTTCCTCGGGAACGGTGCTCAAGGAAAATTTCGGTCGCGTCTTGCCCGATCTCCTGACACAGGAAGTCGTAAGCGGGCGCTAGACCGCAAGGCAGGCTCGCAGCCTTTCGCAAACTCCCCATTTCCCGGCGAAGTGTTCCGGCGAGAAAAGGATCTGAGCTTCCGCGTGCCGCTTCTGCCAAAGCTGCGAGAGCCTCAGCAGACGGGCCGGCAACAGCCGTGAAGCTTGCCGTGGTTGGAGATATCTCTTCCGCCAAAGGATCAGGGTTCAAAGCGTCCCGGGTTACGCGGACGAGTACTCTGGATCGCGGAGCGCTCTTGTTTTGCTTGCGCAACAACTTCGAGATGCGCTGATGCACGAAGGTGTCCTGGGTGACCGCAAAGAACGGCATTCCGGGGAATCGTTTTCCAGCTTCGGCAAGAAAGTCTTCTAAAATTTCATTCCATGCAGGTCCAAGGCGACTCATGCCTGCCAAACCCAGATCAAGAATACAGATATCAGGTGGAACTCCTTTAGTAGATGAGAGAGCTGGTGCTGCCAGAGCTTGCCTGAACTTGACCTTAGGCGAGACACCGAAGAGCCCATATGGAGCCCTTCTGGGATCGGACAACTTCGCACGGTGATCGGTAAGCTTGTCGAGTGCAGCGCCATATTTCACGCGACCGAAGAGCTCGCCGACAGCTTTATCAAAGAACCGTGGCTGCGCTTCGATACTATCGGCGACGGCTACGGGATAGATTTCGGACAGCGTAGGATGCGCCAAGTGCGGCTTGCTGGCTTCACGTTTGCTCAGGGAGTTAAGGTGACCAAGTGTTTCGTGCAGGTCGTCAAGAAGTTCGTTTCGGTCCTTCGGGCGAACCTGTCGGCGAGTAAGATGGTACTTGTTCTGCGAAATGACTTCATGACGGTCCACGAGCAGCGAAGCCTGACCTGCCGTAGATGCTCCCCCGCGCCAGGGGAAATAGAGTGTGCGTAGACTTGTTGGCTCTTCACACCAGCTATACCCGTCGGTCGTCTTTTTTTCGGGTTGGCATATCAGAGCGAGCATTGTCAGAGGGTGGAGAACTGATAGATCGCGCTGCCCGAACGGCCATTGCAGGAGCGCGCTGGACTCTCCGGTTGCCAATGATTGAAGAAGCTCCTGCAACATAAAGATTGTTGGACGGTTGATCTGTATGGCGGGGCCGACAGTGTCTCCAAGCGCCATGAGCCGCAGGCCCAGCGCAGCACGAACTACATCTGTTGGATCGATGTTCCGACAGGGAGAAACAGCGCTTGGGTCAGCTTGGTCGACTTGCTCGGGGCTCTTCTTGGGCTTCGTTCGCTTGGGTTGAGTCCGAAGCTTTTCAAGCAGTTCTTTCCTCCGAGCATCGGACTCAGCACGGGCTTTTTGGATAGCGTCTAATAGGTTTTCGCGTTTCCTCACTGAGTCCCCAACAATCACAAATTTTCGATCCGATGGGAACGCGAACTGCGCTTTAGTTTGCCGTGGGAGTACAGACCTTTCTTGATTGCGACATAAGACAAGAATTTAAGCAGGTCCTGTGTCGCAGGTTTATCCTGGGCATGACACGCGGCGACAATCCTCTCTCGTAATCGGATGCGTAACCTAGAATCTTTCATGTGTTAAGTGTAGCCGATGAATAAACAATGCGCCAATGGTACTTTAGTGATTGATCCACAGGTCATGCGCGTACGCGATTATGCTTCCTTTTACTTAGTTCAGGGCCGCGACCGAGAATAATACAACTGAACGTATACTCATCGTAAGAACAGCTCAGAATGCAGGCTCTAGGTGAGCGGTTGTCATAATTCGGGTGGGGCATCAAGTAAACTGATTTGCTGCCCTGTAAGAAGCCACAGTTCCCAAGTAAGTTACAAATCCAAGCATATTGATCATTGACCGGGCTTTTAATTTGACTCTGCGATGTCGCATCCCTAAATAACAACAAATAGTGAACATTTGTTGTTTGGTGTGATGTTGACTGAGGGTCTCAAAGAAGCCCGTGCGGCTTGGTGCAGGCGGAACAAATATACAGAGGACCGGGTTCTGGTTTGCCTGATCAAGCAGGCCATGTGATTTCACATGCATTTGGGGCTATACCGTTATCGTCAAATATCAGCTTTGGCGGTATTGCCCCATTTGGCTTGCATGAAGTGATCTGTGATCATGATACTGGGGTATCATCGATTTTGGCATGGTATCTGGCTCAAATTGATCAGGGAAAACCGGAAGAAAAAGCAGCAAGAATACCTGTTTTCTGGATCAGGCAGAGGCGGGCTATTGATCAGGACGGGCTTTATCATCTGTCTTTGCCGATGCTTGCTAATGCCGGTTTCCAATCCTTGATGATGGTGGTCTGGAGCAAAGTGATGGAACAACACCGCCGCGAAATCATGACGGCAACTGTCCTTGGCGTTGCCGGAAAGCTTCAGCGCGAAGATGGTGTGACCCATGTTATCGCTGACAAGCTCGTTGATCTGACGGGTATGTTGCAAGGTCTGACAGACAACACCAAAATTGCGCGGAGCAACAACAGTCATCCGCGAAACTTGCGCTGGGCAAGTGGGCTGGACAGTTTGAGCCAGCCAAATACATCCCAATCACAAAAAATCCCAAACCTGAAAATCGACAGTCACGATTTTCACTGAACATATCTGCCTTGTTTCAGATACTGTCAAACGACCTTCTCCCTTACCAGTAATATGGCATAGGCAATCGATCTGGAAGCGGGACCAGACTGTTCCAGTCTGCGCCTTTGATGATATGGCGGAGATATGCGCGTTCGCGGCTGCGCATCGGTTTGTGAACGCGAAATTTGCGCCATTCTTTGTTGACGCCATCTGGAAAGCGCGGTCGCGGATAGTCGCAATTACGCTCTGCGATCTGCTTTCCCTTCTGCTTGCGATAGGTGCGTGACATCACTTGTCTCCTAGGTTGAAATCTAGAAGACGTCGAGAAGCATATAGAAGAAGCCGGCCGGTGATGTGGTGCAACTGGGGCACACATAAACACCCGGATCGCACAAGGGCGTTCCGGGAGCATCGAGGGTCGCAAGCGCGGAGATGTCAGTTAAATTTTTGAACCGTTATTGTAAGTGCGATGTGACCGGGAGACAAGAGTTTCGGTTTGGATCTTCTGCGCTGTCTTGGTTTGGGATATCACACAGGGGCGAAAACTATTCATACTTTGACTAGCTGGTATCGGAACTTATAAAGTAATCGGAAATGAATTAATTGATCTGAAATCAAGATATGAGGTTTGGATATGCCAAGGACAATTTTCAGAAGAAAGTGATCGATTGGTGTTCCTGCTCGCCCGTCAGTCCGGGGTCTCTGAACTGTCAGATCAGGTAACTCGGACTTCAGTGACGTTGGGTTCGGCAAGTTCGTCTGCATGTGCTCCGTAAGCGTTAAGTCCACTCAAAATTTTTTCTTCGGAGAACGGCAAGTTTAGCTTTTTGCATGCGAGCCGTTTCTGAATGATGATTTGCCCATTGGCAGCTTTGATCTCAACTAGGCTGCCTACCTCTAAATCAGCCAGATTTAGCATCTTTTTTGATAGTCTTATGGCTGCACTGTTCCCCCAGCGCTTGACTTGAGTATAGGTCATTTTGTTTCCTTGCTTTATCCTTCCCTACGTTTCGAGTTCGACGCGTGTGCATATGCTCTAAGCGCGTTAACAGGGGATAATACAGTGAAAGAACGCTCATCATAAATTTGTTTCTTTGGTGAAGGCGCTAGGTTCAAGGTTGTCATAATTCGGGGGAACTGAGTGTTTTGCAGCGGAGTTTCATGAGAGCAACACAGCAGGGATGTTGAGTGGAAGTTGTGGCGTCCAAGAAAATTTGAATCCCATGTATGTGATAGTTTGACTCAGTTCGCGCGTTTGAGGTGAACAAGCGCATTGATGGCGACTAGGATCAGTACCGTAATTGGTGCGATACTGTGCGCGTATTCGCTGTTGAGGACGAGTGTTCCGGCGGCGGCAATCATCACGCTTCCGGCCAGCGCCGATCCGACCAAGCGTGTCGCGCGAAACACCAGAAGAATGGCCGCAGCCCATTCCAGTGTGCCGGTGAGGTATGGGAACCAAGCCGGGTATCCCCATCTTGCATAATCCGTCAGTGTGGTGTCTGACGCGGCCAAGTTCATTGTGCCACCGATGGCAAAGAAAACTGCAAGAGTCAGGGCATAAATCGTTATCCAGTTCAGTTTCTTCATATTTCTCGCTCTGTTGGTCGCTGCTGATCCACAAGTGAACTATTGTTAGACTTCTAAAAATTACTGATAGATTGTCGAGTTATTGGCAATTCAAAACTTATCTATTTTCCACCTGATGTGACCTCGGGCACATGTGTAGGGCTTTAAGGGTCGCCCTAAGTCAGCAAAAAAGATGACCGTTGTTCAATAGTAACCCAAGTGTATGTAGAAATCCCGTTTGACATAATGTTAGATATCGAAGTATTTAAAAAGAAAACTTCTAAATTGCTTTGATAAAAGATGGAAAAGTCCGGGAGGAAAAATGGAAAAGGTCGAGAATCCTGTTGCGTCAGGATCGGAAGGGCTTTGGGGCAGCGACCTTATCGCTGAGATGCTGCGTACCCTTGATGTTGAATTTGTCGCCCTTAATCCCGGATCAAGTTTCCGTGGTTTGCATGACAGTCTGGTCAACCATCTGGGCAACGAAGACCCCAGAATGCTTCTGTGTTTGCATGAAGAACATACCGTCGCGATTGCCCATGGGTGGGCGAAGGTGACAG
>NVTG01000062.1 GCA_002401495.1 Candidatus Kaiserbacteria bacterium | reverse complement strand
GCCTGACGGGCTTCAAGGACGTTCGCCATAGCGGAATTGTCGCCAGTGGTCTGACGCTGATGATGATGGCGGCCTACTGGTTTGCCGGGTTGTTCAATTATTCCTTCTGGACATCATGGTGGTTCGGTGTGGTGATGCTGACATTTGCGTTGGCATTTCTGCGGCGCGAGGCAATGCGTCCCAAAGTCTCCGCGCGCAAGCGCCGCAAGACCATGATTGTTTGCACCGAAGACTGGTCGTTTGTTTCGCATCGTATCGGTTTGGGGCGCGCAGCATTGGTGCGCGGAGATGACGTTGTTGTCGCCTGTAATACCGGAACTGCGGCCCAGAAACTGCGCAAAGAGGGCTTTCGCGTCGTTAGTATTCCGATTGCGCGCGGTGGTCTAAGCCCAATCAAGTCCCTCAATACGATCAGGGCGCTTGCTTGTCTGATTCGGCGCGAGAACCCTGATGTGGTTGTGAATGTCGCGATCCAGTGCGTCGTATTGTCGTCCTTTGCCGGATTGATGGTTGGTGCAAAGCGGACAGTTAATATGGTCACCGGACTTGGCTTTCTGTTTGTCTCGGATGGCGCAAAGGCAAAGATTGTGCGCCATATCGTTTCGCTGTTGCTTCGCTTGTATGCGTTTTGCCCGTCGATCAGAATGATTGTGCAGAATGCAGATGATCATGCTTTGATGAAAGCGCTTGGTTTCACGGAAAAGCGGTTGATGCTGATCCGTGGCTCCGGGGTCGATATTTCGACCTTCAGACCGACTGATAAGGCAATGCGAGAGGATTCCGAGTCCAGAACGGCGGTTTTCGTTGCGCGTATGCTCTGGTCCAAGGGGTTGGGTGAGCTCATTGAAGCTGCGCGTATGTTGAAATCGCGTGACCGCAATTACCGCATTTTGCTGGTTGGCGATACCGACCCTGCCAATCCTGATAGCGCTAATGAAAAAGACCTTCTCGAATGGCAGTCGCAAGGCTTGATTGAATGGATGGGTAAACGATCAGATGTGGCGGAACTATTGAGTGATGCTGATTTGGCGGTTCTACCCTCCTGGCGTGAAGGCCTGCCAAAATCATTGCTCGAAGCTGCTGCAAGCGGGCTCGCAATGGTCGCAACTGACGTACCTGGTTGCCGCGAAATTGTTCGCCACGGTGAGAATGGCCTTCTGGTACCTCTTCGTGATGGCACTCAGCTGGCCAATGCCATCGAAGAATTGATGGAAGATGACACGCGGCGAAGGGCCTATGGTCAGGCCGCCCGCATGCTCGTTGAGCGCGAGCTTTGTGATAGCGTCATCATCGCCAAAACTCTGGCTTTTGTAACTGGCGACGACATCTCGGGTACAGGGCTGTCGACATCAGTGATGGCAACAACTTAAGCGCATTTTGGTACCTGCATATCAAGTCTCGTCGTAAAAAGGGTCCGGTTTCGGGCCCTTTTTTTGTTGTGAAGAAACCCGTTGCATTGGGATTTTATATTTTGTATACAATATACATCAATTGCATGCGGCCCGCTATTCCTTGGGCTTTCAGAGCGTAGAGCTGCGGCAGTCTTGCCGCGCCATATCAGGAGGTTACTTTTCCATGCAGGTAAACTGGACTGGCGTTTTCCCCGCCGTTGCCACCCAGATGAACGAAGACGGTTCAATCGATTTTGATATGACCGCCGAACAGATCGAAGCCCTGATTGATGCAGGTGTCGATGGCTTGGTTATGCTGGGATCGGTTGGCGAAAACACCGCCCTTGATCCGGAAGAAAAAATCGCCGTCCTGAAGCTGGCAGTAGAAGTCACCAAGGGGCGTATTCCGGTTCTGTCCGGTGTGGCAGAAAGCTCCACCCGTGCTGCCATTCGCTATGTACAGGAATGCGAAAAACTCGGTGCCGATGGCCTGATGCTTCTGCCGGGCATGGTTTACACCGCCGATCCGCGCGAGAATATCGAACATTTCCGCACTGTTGCGGCTGCGACCAAGCTGCCGATCATGATCTATAACAATCCGGGTGCCTATCGCATTGATATCAAGCCCGATGAGTTCAATCAGCTTGCCGATGTCAAAAACCTTGTTGCGATCAAGGAAAGCTCGGGCGATCCGCGCCGTATCACCGATATCTATAATGCCTGTGGCGACCGTTTCGTTCTGTTCTGCGGTATGGATGACTTGGTCATGGAAACCCAGGTTCTGGGGGCTGTTGGCTGGATTTCCGGCTTCACCGATGCCTTCCCGAAGGAATCGGTCGCGCTCTGGAAGCTGCTGTCTGAGGGTAAATACACCGAAGCCCTTAAAATCTATCGCTGGTTCACCCCGGTTCTGCACATGGATGTCCATGCCAAGCTGGTTCAGTACATCAAGCTTGCGCAGGAAATGACCGGCGTTGGCAAACCCCACGTCCGGGCACCGCGCTTGGCCCTGGTCGGTGAAGAACTTGAAACGATCAAGGCAACCATCCAGAAAGCCATCGATACCCGCCCGTCACTCTGAGGGCGATGTTTTGCAATCATGATGCGCGTAACAAAACACCATGATTGCACTGGTACTGTATTTGATGAAACAGTAGGCTCCTCCGCGCATGTCGCGGGGGAGTTTCCTGCGATCTGCCCGTGGGTTAGAAAAGAAAGCGCCACATACACCAATTCGTGAGGCCCCAAAATGACACCAGCCAAAGCCACAAGTTCATCTGATACGTCCGCCAGTCAAAAGGTTGTTGTGATTGGTGCCGGTATTGTTGGTGTCAATGTCGGCTTGGCCCTGCTTGACAAGGGCTATGACGTCACGATCCTGGATCGTGGTGAACCGGGCATGGGGGCATCCTTTGGCAATGCTGGCGGTATTGCTGTGTCCGAATGCGCACCTGTGGCGATGCCCGGCATGCTTAAAAGCGTTCCGGGATGGTTGATGGATCCGTTGGGTCCGCTTTCGGTGCGTTGGGGCTATTTGCCAAAGATGATGCCGTGGTTGCTGCGGTTTCTTGCAGCAAGCCGCAAAACCCGGGTAGAGCAAATCGCAGCCAATATGGCGACCTTGCTCAATCGCGCATGGGATGATTACGATCCGGTGATCAAGGGCGCTGGCCTTGCAGATGCCGTTTTCAAAAAGCATGGCGCCATGGCGGTTTATCGCAGCAATAGCTCACGAAAGGCCGCTGAATACGCGATTGATCTGCGCCGGCGCAACGGCATCAAGCTGCGCGATCTGACTCGCGATGAAGTCCGCGACATTGAGCCGGATCTGGCACCAATCTTTGCCTGTGGCGTGATGGAAGAAGATTGGGGACATGTCCTTGATCCCTTCAAAATCACCACTGGCATCTTCAAGCATTTCCTGGAGCGTGGCGGCAAATTCCAAACCGCCGATGTCGCCAATTTTGTCTTCCGCGATGGCAAGCCACGCGCTGCGATCACGGATGCCGGCGACATGATTAATTTCGATAGTGTGGTTGTTGCCTGTGGCGCGTGGTCAAAAACGCTGGCCAAACGGCTTGGTTCCCCGGTCCCGCTGGATACAGAGCGTGGCTATAACACCACCGTGCCCTATCACGATGCCAAACTGTCGCGTATGGTTGTCTGTGCCGATGACAGCTTCGTGCTAAGCCCGCTTGAAATGGGCATTCGTGTTGGCGGTGCGGTGGAATTGGGCGGTCTTTTGGCAGCCCCCAATTATGATCGCGCCAAGGCCCTGTTTGCCAAGGGCAAAGAAGTCCTGCCCAAACTCAGTGCCGAGGGGGGCACAGAATGGATGGGCTTCCGTCCGTCCATGCCGGACTCAACCCCCGTTATTTGCCGAAGCCCGCGCCATGCCAATGCATTCTTTGCGTTTGGTCACGGCCATCTCGGCCTGACCTTGGGTGCAACGACCGGGCGTCTTGTTGCTGACCTGATGGCAAGTGGCGAAGCACCGGTCGACATGACCCCTTACCGTATCAATCGTTTTTAAGGCCCCACCCATGACGAAAAGCAGCTTCTTTTGTGTCGATGGTCATACATGCGGCAACCCGGTGCGTCTGGTTGCTGGCGGTGGCCCCAAGCTTGACGGGGCGACCATGCTTGAAAAGCGCGCACATTTCTTGCGCGACTATGACTGGATCCGAACCGGGCTGATGTTTGAGCCGCGCGGTCATGATGTCATGTCGGGATCGATCCTCTATGACCCGACATCAGATGACTATGACGTCGCGGTCCTGTTTATCGAAACATCGGGCTGCCTGCCGATGTGCGGCCATGGCACCATCGGGACTGTGACCATGGCGATCGAGGAAGGGCTGGTAAAACCCAAAACGCCCGGCCGCTTGCGCCTTGAAACGCCAGCTGGTCTCGTCATTGCCGAGTATAATCAGGTCGGTGATTACGTTGAATCGGTCAAGCTCACCAACGTGCCGTCATTCCTGTACAAAACCGATATCGAAGTCGATTGTCCGGATATTGGCCCCATCAGAGTCGATGTTGCCTACGGCGGCAATTTCTATGCGATTGTCGAACCGCAGGAAAACTATCGCGATATGGCGGATTTTTCCGCAGGTGACCTGCAGCGCATCAGCCCGGAACTCCGCCGACGTCTGAACGAACAGAACGAATTTGTTCATCCGCTTTATCCCGATATCAAGGGGCTGTCGCACATCCAGTGGACTGGCAAGCCGACCCAACCCGATAGCACACATCGCAATGCGGTGTTTTATGGTGACAAGGGTATTGATCGCTCGCCGTGTGGAACCGGCTCCTCGGCCCGTCTGGCACAACTGGTCGCCAAGGGGCGGTGGGATCCCGGGCATGAATTGGTCCACGAAAGCATCATCGGCTCGCAGTTCCGGGTGTCGGTGGTCGAGAAAACCAAGGTCGGTGAATTTGATGCCGTCGTACCGGGGATTGAAGGCTGGGCGCGCAAGCATGGATACAACACCATCTTCATAGATGACCGAGATCCCTATGCTCATGGCTTCATTGTCAAATAGGGCAGGCGTGTTCAAGATCACATCGTTATGTAAAAAGGGGGCTTCATGCCCCCTTTGTCCTATACCGGCGGAGGGTGTGGAATTATACAGTATGCAATTGTATTGCGACTTACGTGGCCCGACGCTATGAATAGCAAAACTGACAAATTCTGTCGGGTCGCAACAAGATGCCCGACAACCGGCATGCCACATAGCGTCGGTGTAACACCAAAAAAGAGCTGAAATGACCGCAACACCGCGATTTACCCGCCGCACCATCACCGATCAGGTGACTGAAGATCTTCGCACACGCATTCTGACAGGCGATTTTCCTGCGGGTCACCAGTTGCGACAGGATGCAATCGCGGGTGAATACAACGTTTCACGTATTCCGGTCCGTGAAGCGCTGCAACGGCTGGATGCCGAGGGCCTCGTTTCGTTTCAGCCGCACAAGGGGGCGGTTGTCTCGCAGCTCTCGCTTGATGAGATCGAGGAACTTTTTGAAGTCCGCAAGCTCCTTGAATGTGATCTTCTGCGTCATGCTGTCCCGCGCCTGACCCCGGCCGATCTTAAATCGGTCGAAGATATCCTGATGGTCTATGACGAGGCGTTCCGCGCTGGCGATGTTTCCAAATGGGGCGAGCTTAACCGCGAATTCCACGACCGGCTGTATCGTGCATCCAATCGTCCCAAGACGCTCGAGATCGTGCGTATGATCGGCAACAACACTGTGCGCTTTACCCAAGCACAGCTTGCGCTTTCCGGGGCAACTGACCGGGCTGAACGCGAACATCATCAGATTTTTGAGGCCTGCAAAGCAGGCAATGTTGATGAGGCCGTTGAACTTCTGGCCAACCACATCCAAAGTTCGGCCGATAGTTTGATGGGATGCCTGCGCAAGGCCCGTGAATAGGCTCAAACAATTGACGATTAAAAAAGGGATGCTGTTGGCATCCCTTTTTTACTTGTGTGAAGGTTCGTATCTCCGGGGTCAACCAACAATAAACCCGCGCCCGACCTCATCATCTTCTTCATACCAGAAACTGGCCTTGGCGCTGTAATGCGCCTTGCCCTTGACCGAGGCAATGATCGCTTCATGCGGGCCACAGCTGGTTGTCGCTTCAACCGATCCTTCAAAGCTTGATCCGATCACGCTTTCAAATACGCGGATATCTCCCGGTGCAATCAGTCCCCTGGCATGTTGAATGGCAAGGCGGGCACTGACCCCGGATCCGGTTGGACTGCGATCAACCTGATTTTTGGCGAACACACATATATTACGTGTCGCAGACGCCTCAAACGCATCGCGCCCGTCGGTCAGGATTGCCCCGTATAAGAAGGCCAGATCGTCATGATCGGGATGGGCCAGCGTGACGCTGTCATTCACTGCTTGGCAAATCGCCTCTGCCAGTCGGGTCAGACGGCCAACATTTTCCGGCGTGATGGCGATATCAAATTGCCTAGCATCCAGAATGGCATAAAACGCCCCGCCATATCCGATATCGGTTTTAAACTGTGTGCCATCGGCAAGCTGCAAGGAAACATCATTGGCAAACATAAAGGATGGTACAGATGAAAACCGGACCTTGCCGGTTTTGCCATCATGCACCTCGACCTCGGCACGCACCAGGCCACAGGGGCATTCTATATTGACTGTGGTGACCGGCTCGACGGCTTTGACCAGACCATAATCAATCGCATAGCGACCAAGGGCCAGAATCGCATGGCCGCACATGGTCGAATAACCTTCATTATGAATGAACAGAACCGCAAGGTCGGCATCGGGCAGGCTGGGTTCAACCAGGATCGCGCCATACATGTCATAATGGCCGCGTGGCTCGAACATCAAAAAGCGCCGCAGATGATCAAGGTGGTCTTTGGCATAGCGGCGCTTGGCCAGAATGTCCTTGCCGGGAATATCGGGGTAACCCGATGTGATGATTCGCAGCGGCTCACCCCCGGTATGCATGTCGACCACCTCAATCGGGTTCGATGGACCGGGATAGGCAGGCACTATTTGCGAATCATTTCGCAACGTCGGGGCTGTTTTGTCGTGGGGCATGGTGTTCGATCCGGATTATTTGCCGCTTTTCGCGCGGGTGATTCTATGGTGGGCAGAAACTTGCGCGAACATCTTATCGGCATTATCGCGCAGGGCAATCCGATCCGGCCGCGATTTTCGGGTTTTGGGCCCCTTGCAGGTCATAAAAGTGAAACCTATATATGGTTTCGCGCAAAAATTTTGCGTAACGGCATTTCTGTCATTTTTTTGCAAAAAGGTGTTTGACAGTTTTGGGAGTGGGGCCTATAACCCGCCTCCACCGACGGGGTGCGGCGCCAAACGAAACGGCGACGCGGACTTGGCGGTTCGGGGCTTCGGCCTTTGAGTTCTTTGACATTGTAGATCAGAAGGAAGGGATGCGCGGGCAGCGTTATGGCGCTACAGTCTGTGCATCCTGGAGACGACGGATCGG
>NVTG01000061.1 GCA_002401495.1 Candidatus Kaiserbacteria bacterium | reverse complement strand
GTATTCCCGCAAGTGGAGCACGTAGTTGGTGAGTGGCAATCGATAAGAACTCTGATTTCTGTCTATCCAATTCTTTAAGTCTTGTGTTTGCGTGTTTTAATTCTCCGGTAAGAACTTCCAATTTCTCTCTCGTCTCAACTTCCTTACGAACTGAACGTATTAGGAAGAAGCCAAATATTATAATTGAGCTCATTAAGATCGCATTAAAGATTTGATCTTGCAGATTGTTTGAAAGGAGTGTTCTAAAGAGTGCAATTAACACTAGAACAAATGTAAAGATTTCAGTTGTAATAATCTTAGCATTAAAGAGCTGGTGTCTTGCTGCTGCGTAGGTAAGGGTTGCGGGATACATCGCAAAAAGAATTAGCGGATACGGTGGTATTTGAATGTTGAAAGTTAATAGAAACACACTACCACCTCCGACAAATCCAAGTATTGAGGCACCAAAAACGTACCACAGTTTAATCGCCTCCTTGTGAAGAGTTTTAGGATTTAGGGCCGTCTTGAATAGAAGAAACAGTCCTAGAGCACCTATTAAGAAAAAGTACACAGCGAACCAGATATATAATACTCCTGCATCAGGAACGAAGTTAAAAGTATATTTAGGTATAACGTCCCTTACGAAGAAGACAGAAGGGTTTGCAATTTCAAACAAAAAAGCAACAGCCACAACAAACCACATAAGGTGCCGTAACTTTTTGTGTAAGTTTGTTAAATACAAAACAACAAACAAAAAAGCTACAGGTATTACTATGGCCGCAGCGTGAAGTATTAGGTTTGATAGAACCGCAGAGGAGTGTCTTGATGCAGTTATCATGTTTAGATACGCAAAACTCCACACCATGGCGGATAGGTTAAATACCATCCAGGCATATCTAGCTTTACCAGTACTGCCCCCTAAAAGAACAAGAATTGTTGAAAAAGCCGCAGCTATTCCACCAAGTAGTAATGATATGCTGTAGTAGTCAAAAACAAAAAACCCTAGCATGCAACAATTATAGCACTAGTGTGTGAAGTACTTGTTCCCAAGTTCTGAAAGCTCAGGGTCTTTAATAAACCATCCCGCCAATTCGCATAAAGACGTACAATTTATATTTGTCCCATGATGAGGCTCTATATGTATATCTCCTTTAAATTCTATTCCCTCCGTAACAGTTTTATCGAAAGCCTCCATCTTACCCACTAAAGCATAAATTGCAGACTGAGGAGAAGAACAAGCGACGTGAGGGTTCTGGGTTCCGTGCACCACCAAACCATCGAGTGGGTTTTTAGGGTTTATATATCCATGCCAATGCCCAATTGCCATTCCGGTCTCCTTAAATTGTTCCACAAAAGAGTCGTTGATTTTTAAGTAAGAACTTATGGAAGCAACCAAGGCGTTTCCTAGTGCGTGTGCGAGTATTACCTTTGTGTCGAAGGAAGGTTTGTATGTTTTATCGACTTTTTTCCCAGCGGCCATACGTAATTGCATACGCCCGTTATGTAGTCCCATAACCACCAAGTCAGTATCCTTATTCATGTTAGTTTTATCTGATCCAGATCGTTGAGACAATACCCAAACAGAAGGAGCGCGCACTACTAACTTTTCGTTGTTTATTGTTAGCTGTATATACAGAGATTCCTTATATTCAACTATTCCGTCTTCTGAAATTTTAAGCCCAGAACTTTTTTCAAATTCCTCAAGTGACACTACCTCTTCTAATTCAGTAGGTAGTTGTCTTGCTAGAAACCCGTAACTCATCCCGTTACGTTGATCTAGGTGTACTGCCCCTATCCATCTATAGAATGAACTTCTAAATGGTAAGTCACTTATGATCTTACCTTCAGGGTAGAGCTTTGTTTTTCCAAATAGTTTACTTCCTTCAAGTAGGTCATTAACAGAGTCTTTGTACATTAGGTCGTCTGGATCAAAATCTGTAGTGTCGTAAATAAACTCTTTAAGTTGTGCTGGTTGCATTGGGGCAGAAAGTTTTGGTATAAGTGCGTTTAATACACCGTCAGACATGTCTTCATCTGATGAAGAGTACGTTGGGTGAGCTGCATTGAAGTTATAAAGTGTCCACTCCCCTTCTTTAGATACAGCTATAATTACGTTTGTCATATGATATGCGAACATATCCATTGCCGTATCAAAATGTTCGGAAAACGAACTGGAGGATGATATATTCTCTGGTCGATCTACTACAGTCACTATGCTCGACTTCCGAAAACTAGAAGTGGAATCAACTGGAAGTTTACCGGGTGAGTGAGATCCAAGTGCAATTACAGCTATGTCCTTTTGCATTCTCATAGACCTTAGGGAATTTAGTATCACACCTAGACCCATCCAAGGCATGGAATGCTCCTGAGCGAGGGGTTTTTTAAGTACGAAAAGTACGTTACTTATGAAGATCCTTCCTAATCTTTTTAGGCGTTTCCCTACAGGAACAAATTCCAAAACTTCCTCGTACGGTATTACTTCAACTCCCAGGTCAATAAGAGTCGTCCTTAATTTCTCCGAATATTTAACAATAGGATCACTTAGATCAGGTGAGGTTGAAGGGAAAAAAGTAACCTTCAATTCCGAGGCCATCTCCCTTGAGGTAATTGGTGTAACTTCCTCAAAGTCTATGCAAGTGTTTGCAGCGCGTATTTTTATTACTTTTCCTTGTGTCATGTATTTAATATTTTTAAGGCTGTTTCTTTATATCGCTCGGGGACAGGTAAAAGGGAATCAATTAGCACATCGTTGCTTAAAGATTGGCCGTACTCTACTCTAATCTTACCTTTTTCTTTAGTAACAGAAACAGGAACAACGATGGCATTGGTTTTCTCAAGCAAATACCCTGCACCACCGTGAACTTCTTGAATACCGTCACCTGATTTGGAAATTTTCCCCTCAGGAAATATACAAACACTTTTACCAAGGTTAAGAAGCTCTTCGAAATATACAAGAGATTTAGAATAGTCATGTTGTCCCGCTATATATGGGTATGCTCCCCATGCCTTCAAAAAATATGGAGTAGCGTAGAAGAATCGTCTCCAGCCAAAACCTTTCTTTAATAGGTACTCAGTTGAATCTTGTGATACATAGAACATTGGGAACGCATGAGTAAATGGCGGTATTCCAACTAATGGGAAAATAAAATCAGCCTCACTCCGGTGCTTAAGAACAAATAGTAGTCCTCTACCACTTTCTTTAGATTCATTTACAGCTTGTTTTAAGTTCCCTTTTCCTTCCACTGACATACGAAAAAATACATCTAGAATTAGATGTATGAAAGGCCATACTAGACCTTGCAGAATTGTCGGAGTGATAAAATGAGTCCAGTTGGAAATCTTAAATTTTGCAGTAATTACATTCATTTTGTTGATCAATTAGAGCACGAACACAGCTACTATTGCAATAGCAATAATCCAGAAAAAGTTAGTAGTTGAAGCGAATATTATGTCGAAGGAATTTCCGAACGCATAATTTATTGGAACAACATGATGTGCAAAGAATATAAGTAACGCAGTAAGAGAAATTGCAGTTGCAAAGATGTGTATCAATCTCCCGTTACCTGAAGCAGAACCAAGTGTTTTACCAAGTACCCACATTGCAATAAACAATATAATTAGGAAAACTCCCAACGGTGCCCAGTCGGAAGATATGGATTCTGTATAAGGGAAGGCACTAAACACAAAGCCTGAAATAGGTAAGGCAATTAAAAGAGACTTTAACTTCCCCGTTCCATAGACTACGCCATAGATAACAAAAACAGATACCATTAACAAAGCAATAGCTAAATCAGGAGCCATTTGTGAAGATAAAAGAGCGTCCAACATCCCTTAATTTTAACACACTATATTCCCTCGCTTTTCAATTCTTCAACTAGTTTTTTAGCACTTTTTGAAAGTTTTTTTGGTAAATTTATTTGAATTGTTACAAGCAAGTCTCCTCGGCCTGAGCGCTCTTTTGGTATACCCTTTCCTGCAATTCTTAAAATTTCTCCATGAGTAACTCCAGCAGGTATTTTAAGGTCGATCTCTTTCTCTAGCGTTGGTATAGAATAAGTAGCACCAAGAAGAGCGTCAGTCATTTTGATTTTCAAATTCATTCGCAGATCACTTCCGTTTCTAATGAAGTCTTTGTGGGGGCGTACGTGCACTTTTACGTACAGGTCTCCTGCTTTTCCGTTTTTAATAGCCTCTCCTCTTTCAGGAAGACGTATCATCTCTCCATTATCGATTCCTGCAGGGATGGAGAGGTTAATTTCATCTTGTTGGTTTAATACTCCGTGACCCTTACACTTTTTACAGACAACTTTAGGTATTTTTCCAGTACCGTTACAATCACTACATTCACGATTACTTGTAAATGTACCAAGCATTGATCTACGAGTTTCCTTAACAGAGCCGTGCCCATTACATGTTGAACAAGTTTTTGTTTCTTTAGGATCTTTTGCACCACTTCCGTCACACTCTGAACAGTAACTAGTTTTTGTAATTAGAACGGATCGATCCACTCCAAAAGCAGCGTCCTTAAAATCTAATTCTATATCCATAGAAATATCTCGCCCTCTACGTGCACGTTGTTGCCTTCCTCCGAACATCTCACCAAAGATATCTCCTAGGTCGATGTCCACTCCACCTTGTTGGAATTGAGAAAAATCAAACCCACCACCATTAAATGACTGGCCGCCAGTGTCATATTCTGCACGCCTCTTTTTGTTTCCTAGTACGGCGTATGCTTCACTTGCCTCTTTGAACTTAGATTCGTTACCACCTTTTTTATCAGGGTGATACTTTTGGGCAAGCGTTCGAAATGCTTTCTTTATTTCAGAATCGGTAGCACCTCTTTCTATGCCAAGTGTTTGATAGTGGTCCTTCATTGAAGATTAGATTACTCCTTATCTTCTTTCTCGTCAAACTCTGCGTCAGTTGTCTTTTCTTCATCTTTAGGAGTCTCTTCTTTTGATTCTTCTTTGGACTCTTTTGCCATTTGCTCACCTATAGCACCCATTGAGGTATTTAGCGCATCAGATGCTTTAGTTATTGCTTCAATGTCATCTCCTGCATTTTTTAGAGTCTCAATGTCTTCTTTAATTTTTGTAACAGTTGCTTCATCCACTTTGTCGCCGTACTCCTTTACTGCCTTTTCAGCGGCGTAGATTATTTGCTCAGAGGCATTCTTTGCTTCAATCATTTCTTTCTTCTTCTTATCCTCATCAGCGTGCTCTTCTGCGTCTTTTGTCATTTTTGCTACCTCGTCTTCTGAAAGTCCTGAACTACCTTCAATCTTAATTGATTGCTCTTTACCAGTTCCTTTCTCAGTTGCTTTAACTTGTAGTATTCCGTTTGCATCAATGTCGAAGGATACTTCAATTTGCGGAAGGCCACGTGGTGCTGGTGCAATACCGTCTAGTACAAAACGTCCTAGAGTTTTGTTATCAGCTGTCATTTCTCGCTCACCCTGAGAAACTACTATTTCTACCGATGGTTGATTTTCGGCCGCTGTTGAGAAAACCTGAGTTTTACTTGTAGGAATTGTTGTATTCCGTTCAATTAGCTTTGTTGAAATTCCTCCCATAGTTTCTATTCCAAGAGAAAGTGGAATTACATCCAAAAGAAGAACGTCTTTAACATCCCCCTGCATGATTCCAGCTTGAATTGCAGCGCCGAGTGCCACAACCTCATCTGGGTTAATAGATTTGTTAGGTTCTTTTCCAAACATCTCTTTAACACTTTCAACTATTTTAGGCATTCTGCTTTGTCCTCCTACTAGGATAATTTCATCGATATCACTAATTTCAAATGGACTAGCTTCCACCGCACGCTTTGTTATTTCTAGTGCTTTACTTACATACTGTTCTGAAAGTTCCTCAAGTTTAGCGCGAGTAAGTTTAAGTATTAGGTGCTTAGGGCCGCTGTCGTCGGATGTTATGAAGGGAATGTTGATCTCAGTCTCTGTGGCCGTTGAGAGCTCAATTTTGGCCTTCTCAGCGGACTCATCTAGCCGTTGTAGTGCCAATGGATCCTTGCTTACATCTATTCCAGATTCTTTCTTATATTCATCAACAATCCAGGTAATTATTTCCTGATCAATATCACGTCCACCCATGTGTGAGTCACCGTCTGTTGATTTAACTTCAATTACATCGTCCCCTACCTCAAGAACAGAAACGTCAAAAGTTCCTCCTCCAAAGTCGAATACAACGATTTGCTCGTCCTTCTTTTTATTAAAACCGTACGCGAGAGCCGCTGCAGTTGGTTCGTTTATAATTCGCTTAACATCTAGCCCCGCAATCTTTCCAGCGTCTTTTGTAGCCTTTCGTTGGGCGTCGTCAAAATACGCTGGTACCGTAATGATAGCTTCGGTAATTTCCTCACCGATCTTATCTTCAGCGTCTTTCTTTAGTTTTTGTAAAATCATTGCCGACACTTCCTCAGGACGGTAATCTTTTTCGTTTAATGTAATTAGCACTCCCTTGTCTGAGCCTTCCTTAAGAGTATATGGAACAATCTTTAAATCCTTTTGAACTGAGGCATCACTAAACTTATGTCCAACAAATCGCTTAACACCTAGAATAGTGTTTTGTGGGTTTGTTACAGCTTGTCGTTTGGCAAGCACTCCAACCATACGTTCTCCTTTCTTTGAAATACCAACTATTGATGGAGTAGTACGCGCTCCTTCTGCATTTTCGATGATTACAGGCTCTCCTCCTTCAATGATCGCCATTGCTGAGTTTGTAGTACCTAAGTCGATTCCTAAAATTTTTGACATAATTATTTTCTTAATGCTAAGTCTCGTAAATATGCTGACACACTCTCGTAACCATTCTCTACTGCGTTATGCTCAATCTGAATCTTTTCCTCCTCTGACACTCGAAAGCGTAAGACTTGGTCTTGAACGGATAGAACACCTCTCTCTAGAATAATATTTGGCAGTTCAGCTAAAATTCTAGGTATCTCATCGTTTGGAAAGCGCGCTTCAATGTTAGCACTCCTACAAATTAGAGTAGTTACTTTTCTTGCTGGCTGTAGTGTATATCCGTGTCGATTGTTACCGATAATAATATAATGCTTTTGCATGTAGCTACATTGTAGCTACGATGGCATGCAATTTCAATATTGACACTCTTTAGTTATATACGATCACTTGGGCTGCTCGCACAACTCCTTCTTTTGTCTCGTATCCTTTACGTACAACTTGAGCGATGGTATCTGCTTTTCCACCCTTTTCGTTTCCGATTGCTTCATGCCTTTGTGGGTCAAAAGTATCCCCTACTTCTCCAAAAGGTTTATACGTACCACCTAAGACTTCAAGAATTTGTGAATGAATTTGTTCAACTCCCACTCTCCAAACTTCGTCAACGTCCTCCCAGGCTTTTCCATTAAAGGCCATATCAAAACTATCCAGTATTGGAAATAGGGATTCTAGTGTTGCACCTTTTACTGATGCTTTTAGTAGTTCTTCTCTACCTGCATTATTTTTCTTTGAGTTTGCGTT
>NVTG01000060.1 GCA_002401495.1 Candidatus Kaiserbacteria bacterium | reverse complement strand
GTGCTGACAGCCCGGAACGGGCCAGTGTCGCAAGGGTATCGGACGCCCCGGTGAAATCATCGGCACAGAAAATGAATTTGGTCATCGTCAGCCTCGCGCCCCATAAAACGATAGTGCCTCGGCGAGAGCTGTGTTCTCCTTGGCATGTTTTTCAAGGCTGACGCCGGCCGCACAGGCTTCCCATGCCTGACGCAGGCTGGTGATGCCCGCCGCAGGTCCCGACGGATGGGCAAGTATGCCCCCACCGGCAAGGAACATGAAATCAGCCGACCCGACGGCTTCATGGGTGGCGGGAACCGTGCCCGCCCACTGGCCAGACGAGAAAACCGGAAGAACGCGGTCTTCGTCACCATTGCCCTCGGCAAGCGGTTTGTCACACAATTCGGCAGACGCGGCGACTTCGCTGTCCTCGTCACAGAATTTTCCGCCCATGCCATGGACATGCATGTGATCCATGCCGGTCAGGCGATACAACGTCTGATAGGCCGGGAATGCCATGCCGATCAGTGGATGACGTGATAGCGCACCAAACCCGTTGCGATGCCCGTGCAGGACCAGATTGGTCGACTTGCGCAGGGTCTGCAGGGCGGAAAGACCGGCCCAGTTCATGCTGACCATGGCACATGATCCGCCTTCCTTTTCGATCAGATCGGCGTGGCGGCGCATGGCATCGGTTTCATCGGTGATGTTAAAGGCAATCATCACATCACGACCAGTCTTGTCGCGATAGCGACGCACCCGGTCCATCACGGCAGGAATGCGTTCCGCAAGTGGTGCACTTTCCGGGTTGGCACAGATTTCGTCATCTTTGATGAAATCAACACCGGCTTCGCAAAGCTGATCGACCAGATCGGCGATATCATCGCTGCGCAGGCCGACATTTGGCTTGATGATGGTGCCAAAGAACGGGCGGTCATGGACGTTCATGCGCGCGCGTGTGCCTTTGGTTCCGGCAACCGGATAATCATAAAGATCGCGATACGCCTTGGGCAGGGTGACGTCTACCAGCTTAAGCCCGGTGATCTCGCCCAGATCATAAAGGTTGCCCGAAACAGTGGATGCCAGCGTTGCCAGATTGCGCCCGATATTCCCCGCGGGGAACCCGATGCGGATCTCAGCCCGGCGATAGGGGCCCTTGACACCGCGTGCGGCAAGATAGGCGCTGTGCAAACTGGGCTGGTTGACCGGGGTCAGTTCGCGGATATTCAGAATGCGGGCTGCACACCGTTCGCGCAGTTCGTCGGTTTCCCCGGCAACGCGCACAAATGTGCCGCTGCTTTGCTCACCAGCCATGATCCCGGCGATCTTTTCCGGGTCCATCGGCGTTTCGATCAGGTAACGGGCTTCGATCAGGTCCATGGCTCAGATTTCCGAAAGCGACGGGAACGGACGGATCGGATCACTGCCATCCCAGTCGATAGACGCTTCATAAATGGATTTGAACAGGCGGCCTTTTGGGCCGACAACTTCGGACAGTTCGATCACGGTGCCCGGATGGTCTTCCTTGTCGAAATAGACAAAGCGTCCGTTGTCACCGACCTTGCCGCTCATCTTGACGGTAAAGCCCTTGCTTTCCATCAGCGCCAGATCGTCATCGAACTTTTCGGTCCAATAGGCGACATGTTGCAGGCCGGTATGACCCGCCTTAAGGAAATCACGATACATCGACGGTGCATCATTACGCGTCTGGATCAGTTCGACCTGAACGTAACCGGAATTGGCCAGCGCGACGGAGTTATGAACGTCATAGGACTGGCCGTCATAACGGTAATCCTCAATCGGAACCTTGGGATTGTAGTACCAGGGGCCGACACCCATTGTTTCCGACCAATATTCCATGGCGGCCTCAATATCGGGCACGACGTAGCCGAGCTGGCGAATTTCACCAAGAAATCTGCTCATAGTTCCTCACTTAATCCAGAATGTTGGGCAACCAGATCGAGATTGCCGGTATGCAGGTCACTGCGAGCAGCGACAAAAACAGCGGTAACAGGAAGGGAAGTGCACCACGGATCACCCGGTGCAGCGGCATCTTGGCGATGATGCTGACCATATAAAGGCTCATGCCGACCGGCGGGGTCAGAAGACCGATCATCAGGTTCAGCACAAAGACAATGCCAAGCTGAAGCGGATCAACACCGGCCGCGGTCATCGCAGGCGTAATGATCGGTGCAATGATCAGGATGGCGGCGATGGACTCAAGGAACATCCCGACCACCAGCAACAGCACATTGACGATCAACAGCAGCACCAATGGATCGCTTGAAAGCCCCAGCAAGAACTCGCTGGCGGTGGCGGGCAGGCGGTCCATGGTCAGAACCCAGGCAAACAGGGCGGCGGTTGAAACGATAAACAGCACACTGCCCGTGGCATCGACACTGTCGCGCGCAGCCGTCAGCACACGTTTGAGATCAAGCTGGCGATAGATGAATTTGCCAATCAAAAGCGCATAGGCCACCGTCACACCGGCCACTTCGGTTGGCCCGAAATACCCCGACACCAGACCGCCAATCAGAATGACCGGCGCGGCAAGGGCGGGCAGGGAAATCACGAATTTGCGGGCAAAGGCGGCAATGTTGAATTTCACTTCATCGCGCGGCAGCTTGTAGATGCGCGCCATCACGCCGACCTGAAGCATCAACAGGGCGGTGATCAGAACAGCGGGCACGATCCCGGCAATCAGAAGCTTGACCGCCGATACATTGGCGACAGAGGCAAAAATAATGATCGGAATGCTGGGCGGGAAGATCGGACCGATGGTGGCAGCAGCCATGGTGATGCCCGATGCAAATTCGGCGGAATAGCCCTGTTTGCGCATCATCTTGATCTGAACCGCGCCAAGCGCGCCGATATCAGCCAGCGCCGCCCCCGACACGCCCGAAAAGATCAGGCTGACCAGAACACTTACCTGCGCGGTGCCGCCCCGGATCCAGCCGACCATCATGCGGACAAGCTCGAACAGATGGTTGGTGACACCCGACAGGCTTAAAAGGTTGGCGGCAAAGATAAACAGCGGCACGGCCAGAAGCGGGGTGGAATCCAGTGCGTTGACGGTGCGCTGGGCCAGAACCGTCATTGGCAGGTTAAACAGGATCATGACAACCGCAGACGACAGGCCAAGGCAGACCGCAATCGGCAGGCGGATGATCATCATCGCCAGAAACAGGATAAGGAGGGTTGCACTCATCATTTGCGGGAATCCTCGGACGACTGGCTTTCTGCCATTTCGCTCTCGATGGCCTGGGCAATCGCGTTGCCGCCATCCTCGTCTTCATAGTCGGTGACAGGTTCGGTCCGTGAAATCAGCCGGTAGAGCGCGACTGCCAGCAAAAGCACGATGGCCATCACCACCGGCGCGTAAACAGCATAATTGGGCATGGAAAGCGAGGGCGTGGAAAACTTCCCCGCACGCATGAGAAATTTATAAAGGCCATAAAGGAAAATGGCGGAAAACAGCGTAATCAGCGCGTAATTCGCAAACCGCAGGGTCGCCTTGCCGCGTGGGCCCAAGGCACTGAACAGCAGATCAATCGCGATATGACGGTTATGGAGCATCAAAGCGGGGACGGCGAAAAAGACCAGCGCGATGTTGGAAATACGCGACAGTTCGTCTGCCCAGGGCAGGCCAAGATCAAAAAAGTTACGCAAGATGACCTGACCAACCACCAGAACTGACATCAAGGCCAGCATCATCATCGAAAAGGTGGTCAGTACCCGGCAAATCCGGTCCAGCCCCTTGTAAATCGGGGAGTTCCTGTAGGACATGACGAAACCTGACTAAAAATACTTGGATCGTTAGGAAAAGACGGGCGGCATCTCTGAACGCTTTGGTTCCTGATGCCGCCCGACGGACGACCATTCCAAACGCCGGGCGAGGGGCGTTTATTTGATGGCGGAAATTGCTTCGTAATACTTGCCGTATTTGTCGCCGAAGCGCTCATTCACAAGCTTTTCCACACCAGAACGGAAGGCAGCAACATCAAGACCGTCATCCGGGCCAATGATGGTCATGCCAGCTTCTTTCAGCTTGGCAAGATCGCCGGCCTCTTTATCAAGGATCGTCTGGGAGGCTTTCATGCGGACAGTCTCAGCCGCCTTGGTGATGCCGTCCTTGATGTCATCAGGGAAGCTCTGCCACAGGTCTTCGTTGATCACGACGATTTCGGCTGCTGAAATGTGACCGGTCAGCATCATGTGCGACTGAACGTCAAAAAGCTTGTGATCGACGGCCACGTTGACCGGGTTTTCCTGGCCCTGAACAATGCCGGTGGCAAGGGCTGTGGGAACTTCCGACCAATCTACGGGCACCGGAACAGCGCCAAGGCCCTCGACCGCGGTCAGATAGACCGGTGAGGGGATGGCACGGATTTTAACGCCATTGAGGTCCGCCGGGGTTTTGACCGCCATGTTTGCCGTCAACTGACGTGTGCCGAAATAAAACGCATACAAAACGCGCATGCCGGTATTTTCAATCAGGCCCTGATTAAGGTCGGCCATGACCGGGGAGTCGATATCAACAACATTCATCAGGTGATCGTAGTCGCGATAAAGATACGGAGTATCAAGCACGCCGAAATCTTCGTAAAGCGAGCTCAGCGCACCCGCAGTGTTGTGCGACAGTGCGATGGACCCCATGGAAACGCCTTCGGCGAGTTCCTGAATCTTGCCAAGCTGGGATGACGGATAAACGTCGATCTTGACTGCACCACCCGTGTTTTTGGCGATTTCGTCGGCCAGCCAATCGGCCTGCATGCCGACAACGCTGGTCGGCGAATTCATGTGGCCGTAATTCAGTTCATATTCCTGTGCGCTGGCGGTATGGGCCACGACAGAGATCGATGCAGCGGCGACGAGCGCGGTCGCCATTTGGCGGAACTTGCTTTGGATGACCATGGTTTCCTCCCGTGATGGTCTGATGGTTCTAGTCTATTTCAGGACTGTCTTGTTGCTCTTTTCCCTTGAATGATCTCAGAGTACGTGAAACATATTGCCTCATCAAACATCATAAAATGATGTGTTTTGATGTTTTGAGGGTGCGATGCCAAAAACAAGCGGGCCAATCATCAAGGATATTGCCGACCTTTCCGGGGTATCTCCGGCAACGGTCGACCGGGTGCTCAATAAGCGCCCCGGTGTGCGTGAACGCACGGCAAAGCGCGTACTTCAGGCAGCAAGCGAGCTTGGCTATCTGCCCGAAACAGACACCCATGAAGTCTTCAGGCCCAAGCCGATGCGCGTGGTGTTTTTGTTGCCATCAGGTACGAACCCGTATCTCAAACTGCTGGGTGATCGCATCAAAACTGCGGCCGAGGCGACGACGGGCTATAACATCCGCGCGCGCGTCTATTTTATCGACAGTTTCAATCCGCAACTCCTGTCCGAAGCCTTGCGCCAGCATGGCGAAAAGGCCGATGGCATTGCCTTTATGGCGATTGATCATCCCCTCGTGCGTGAAACCGTCGCCGAATTGCAGGATGCGGGCAAACACATCATTACCGTGGTATCGGACATTTCCGGTGTGCCGCATGCGGCCTATGTCGGGCTTGATAACCGGGCGGTCGGGCGGACAGCTGGCTATTTGCTCGGCCGGTTCATGGGGCCGAATCGCGGGCGGGTGGCGATGATTGCGGCCAGCCGCACCTATCGCGCCCATGAGGAACGCGAAATGGGATTCCTGTCGCTGATGGAAGAAGACTATCCCGATATCCGCGTGGTGGCGGCGCGTGAAGGCCATGATGATCGCAGTGAAAACTACCTGCACACCAAATCGCTTCTGGAAGAATATCCCGATCTGGTCGGGATTTATAACGTTGGCGGTTCGTCGGACGGGGTGGCACGCGCGCTGCGTGAAAGTGGCCGGGGACGCGACATCATCTTTATCGGTCATGGCCTGACCCCTGACACGCGGCGCTTTTTGCTTGAAGAGATCATGGATGTCGTCATCACCCAAAGCCCGGGCGTGATCGTGCAAAACACCCTGCGGATTTTCGAAAACCTCCGCAACGGCCAGGCCGCCGATGAGGACGTCGCCAAGCTCACCATGCAGGTCGTGGTGAAGGAAAACCTGCCCTAAGCGTTGTTGTCTAATCGAAGTGAATATTGGCTTCGGATCCCGCCCGCTAGGCCGAGGGACGTAGTGTCGAAGTCAGGAAAATAATCCTACTGTCTCTCTGTGGTTGTTAATTCAGATTGAGGAAACAGAGGGATTCCAAGCGCTAAAGTCGCGCGTGGATGTTCCGATTCGAATTCAAAAAAACCGGTCTCATCTGAGTTGAGTTTAATGTGGAAAAACCCTTCGCTGTGAAGCGTATGTGGGTTAAAATGCAAGGGCTGCCCCGGATTTGGCGATCGGAGGGCAGCCCTAAACGCAATTGCTCAAACATAACTTAAGGATAAGCAAATGATGAGCCACAAGATTCTAACTGGCGCCTCAGGACAATTCTACAAATTTATTTTGTATCCTCCTGATACCCGATGGGTGAACAAACCAGCAATCTATGTGCTGGTGGATAAGAATTTACGTCCATTGTACGTAGGAGAAACGGGTGACTTATCGTCTCGACAACCAGGGATAAGGCATCCAAGGTGGAAGGATGCGGCTTGGCATGGCGCTTGTGCTGTGTTGGTAAAGCTCGCTAGTTACAGCGAGATGGCCAGACGTAACGAAGAGCGTGATTTGGTACAGGCTTATGCTCCAGTGTGTAACTATCAGTACAGGCCAACTTCACCACTTAATCGGCCCTTCTCTGGTCTCTAAATATCTTTGAAGTAGTCGGCACCTTCAACTTGAGTTGAAGGTGCCGAGCTTACCGTGGAGGTCGTGGCGAAAGAGGGGCTGCCACAAGACGGAGAAGAATTCTCTTTTTATTCAATTGCCTAGTAGAATATGAACGGTTCTCAGTGCCATGCAGCCAAGATCGGCTCATCTTCTGGATAGGAAATTAATCCTTTACAATGAGAACAAAAAGGGATTATAGCTTGCATATCAACACCGGAATTGCATCTGGAAGTAAGCCTTGCCTGATGAAGGCGGGCTGACAAGGCGGTGATCAAAGCTGCTGATATGCGCGGGCGGAAAGCCGCCCTTGGGGACATCACAAACCATTCATCGTACCGGCGTGCATTGCGAAATGCGCGGGCGGGATAACTGTATCCATTTTCTGGATCTGGTGCGGTGAAGGTGCGGTTGCAGGCCCGGTGGATTGAGCAGGCATTACCTAGCAGGAGGGCGACGTGACCGAACAACGACTTTTTCCCAAACCGCATTCTGCGCGCGACATTACCCCTTTTTCCAGTGCCCGACAGGCGTGGTTCTGGTTCGTGCGCTGTCAGACAGCCAGGATCGAAGGCGCGCGTGTGGTGGCCGACGCGGGCGAGGTGGTGCGCCCCTGTGACCCTGATGATGTTTATAACGCGGTGATGCGCCTTAAAAAGGGGGGCATTCTGGGCGATCGGCATTTGCAGGTACTGGAATATTTTGGCCTCGTCGAACGCGAACCCGATGCCCGCGATCCAC
>NVTG01000059.1 GCA_002401495.1 Candidatus Kaiserbacteria bacterium | reverse complement strand
GTATCTGAATTATGAAAAATCAAACAACATGGAATATAATCTTTATGTTTCTATTCCTATTGCTATTATCCCTAGGTTACTGGGGTCTCACTGATGGTTTAGATAATTTCGGTTGGCTACATTTAATAAGTACAACTGATATTGTTCTTATATCATTAGCTACCTTTAGACTTATACGTCTTGTTACATACGACAAGATATTCGCCTTTGCTCGTAACCTGTTCCTAGATAGAACAGAAGACGGTAGCTACATTAAAACGGAAGGAGGTTTTCGTAGAACAGTCTCAGAACTTGTGGAGTGTCTGTGGTGTACTGGATTGTGGGCAGCTCCAATTGCAACCTGTCTTTACTTTGTAAACGACGCCGGACGTTTTGTAGTTATAATTCTTGCAATTGCTGCAGTCGGTAGCTTTATGCAAGTCTTCTCCAAAATGATAGGTAGGCTCGGATCTCATTAATAATTAGATAAAGGACAAGATATGTTGATGTTTAGCGCCTTCTCGGCGCTAAATGTCCTTTAGATTTCACCGTGTTGTATAGTTTGTCTATTACTTGCGACGCTCTTTTGGCGGGCTTATAATCAAGGAACTTACGCTCTTTTTGCCCTTTCTTTTCAGCCTAATAAATTCAAAATGAGTGCCTTTACTAAAGTCCTATTGATCGCAGCAGCCATAATTTTAATACCTAATTCTGCCTCCGCAGATGTATTGCCCATTGGAGTTATAGAACGTGCTTCTTGTGGTAATACAGTCGTAGACATACAAAGCTCAGGTACGGGTATGATGCATGGCTTTACTCAACTTACCACTTCAAACGCTAGAGTTAGTGCAATCAACGCAGTAGAAAACTGTGCCGTTATACAATGGGATAGTTCGGCACCAGCTGCCACAATGGTTTTATACGCAGAACTAACTGATGAACCTGTTTCCATAGACCTTTCAAAGGAAGGATTTGGATATTCTAAATTCACAACTCAAAACAATGCAGGAATTGCCAGTCATACGGCAGTTCTTAAAGATCTAGAATCAGGTAAGGCGTATTCTTACCGACTTGTAACACGCGCTCATCCAAGCGCACTTCCTGTTATTAGCGATCCTTTTGTTTTCATAACCGGTCAAACTTATATCATTCCCACAGTTGTTAAACCAATTGTTGTTATACCACCAGTTAAAAAGCCAGTTGTTGTGATAGAAAAGCCTGTTGTAGAGACACCTATAGTGCCCGCTGCTATTACTGCTGCAACGGAGGCTATGGGAGACAAATCAAAGGAAGGGGAGTTACTTTCTTTCTTTGCAGGATTCAAGCCAGATACAAGTCGCTTAAGTCTTTCTTCAAGTATTGGTCTATTTGAAAAGGACAAATATATTGTTCCGTTGCTTTTCTTAGCACTACTACTGTATTTGGCATATCGATACATTCTACCCATGGTTAAGGTAGATCTTAAAAACCCTGTTATGTATTGGCTTGTAGGATCAGTAGTTCTAACTGTGGGCTCAGCCGCATTAATGTACTACTACATAACTTTAGTCGGTATTGCTGTTTTCTTAGCAGTAATGGCCTGGTATTTGCTAAAAAGCGTAGGGGAAGAAGAGCTCCCAAAGCAGCCAAAACTACTTGAAACTAAACACGACAAGAACAAGAGAAATTAACCTGGAATTGGAATCTGTTTATGCTACAATGCGCGCGCCCATTGGCCAAAACGCAGCATGGAAGCAACAGAAATTCAACATACATCCGACTCAGGAATTCATATAGCCTTAGCTGCTGAAAAGCTTGGAGAGTTTTTGGGTATGCCAATAACAAACACTCTGGTAACAAGCTGGATTGTAATGCTAATCTTGGGAATTATTGCATTCTTTGTTGGGCGAAATCTAAAAATGATTCCTGGAAGAGTGCAAGCCATCTTTGAAGGGATGTTTTCATTCATTCTTGATTACATGGGAGAGGTACTTGAAGACAAAAAGTTGGCTAGAAAACTCTTTCCTCTTATAACAACGCTGTTTTTGTTTATCTTCGCCTCAAACATTCTTGAGTTTACGCCAGGAATTGGAAGTTTAGGCTTTATCGAAGACGGGATCTTCACGCCACTTTTACGAAGTGTTAACACAGACCTTAACGTAACTCTCGCTCTTGCGATAATTGCCTTTATCTCAATTGAAGTTGTAGGCGTTGCAACTCTTGGATTTATGAAGTACACCGGTAAGTTTTTAAACTTTTCTTCACCTTTAAACTTCCTTGTTGGAATAATTGAGCTTTTTAGTGAAGTTGCTCGACTAATTTCCTTTTCTTTCCGTTTGTTTGGAAACATATTGGCAGGTGAGGTTTTAATAGTTGTTATAATCTTCTTTTTCCCATATGTTGCACCAGTTCCTATGATGCTCTTTGAAGTATTCGTCGGATTAATTCAGGCGGCGATTTTTGCCCTATTAACTCTGTTCTTCGTGAAGATAGCCATCACTGAACCACATTAGTCTCTTACGGGGCCTAATGTGATTCCGTGAAGGGAGTCATTATTAATTAAGAAATATTTTTATGGATATTGAAGTAGCAAAAACACTAGGAATGGCATTAGCCGTTGGACTAGGAGTAATCGGACCAGGAATTGGTATCGGTTTAATCGTAGCAAAGGCACTTGAAGCAATTGGGCGTAACCCTGAAGCTTCAGGAAAGATAACAGCAACTATGTTTATCGGTATTGCCTTTACAGAGGCACTTGCCATCTTTGCTCTCGTAATCGCATTTATCGTTAAGTTCGTCTAATGGAAGAGATTGCGAAAGTATTTGGTCTTAACTGGAAACTGCTATTAATTCAAGCAGTTAACTTTGGAGTACTACTATTAGTACTTTGGTATTTTCTCTACACACCTGTTTTGAAAATGCTCGATGAGCGAAAAAAGAAAGTAGAAGAAGGAGTTAAAAATGCTGAAAAAGCAGGAGAAAGACTTAGTGAGATTGAAGTAGAACGCGATGAGGTATTGAAAGAGGCAACAGACAACGCTTCAAACATTCTTCTAAACTCTAAAGAACGTTCAGCAGAGTTAGCGACTGAAATTGTTGAAGATGCTAACAAAAAGGCTGAATATATTCTTACTACCGCAGACGAGCGAGCACGCGAGACTCAAAGTAAAGCAATGAGAGAAAGTCGAGAGGAAATTAGCAAAGCAGCAATTCTTGCAGCTGAAAAAATTCTTAAGGAAAACTAATATGCCAGCAGAATACGCACAAGCTTTACATAACTCACTTGAAACATCGGAAACTCCGGTGGAGAGCCTTGTTCAAATTCTAAAACGAGAGGGCAAATTAAAAGCCTTACCTGCAATTCTAAAAGAGTTTCAGAGAATTGAAGAAAGAACTTCCTCTCAGAAGCCCACTGTTTACGTTGCAAAAGAGGAAGATATCGAAAAAGTTTCGATGCAGTTTGACGCAGAAGTTTTGATAGACGAATCTTTAATAGGTGGCTTTAGATACGTTGATAAGGACACTCTGATTGATTCAAGTTACAAAGCGGCACTATTAAAACTCTACAGAAAAATAACAAAATAATATATGGACACATTAATAATTGAAAAAATTCAAAAGGAGATTGAGAACTTCCAAAGCACGCAAACTGAAGAGAAGGTTGGTCGTGTTGTTCGAGTAGGAGACGGTGTTGCTGAAATCGAAGGCTTAGAAAAGGCCATGATGAGCGAGATGGTTCTCTTTGATGAGGGATCAGATGAATCTCTGGAAGAATCTATGAACAAGAGCGACTCATTGTTTGGTCTTGTACTAAACCTTGAAGAAGATTCCGTTAAGGTTGTAATTCTGGGAGACACTCAACGAGTAAAAGAAGGAATGATGGTAAAAAGTACCGGACGCGTTCTTTCTATTCCCGTTGGAGAGGAACTTCTAGGACGAGTAGTAAATACACTAGCTGAGCCTATTGATGGAAAGGGTGCAATTGATGCAAAAACATTCGCTCCCATTGAAAGAGAAGCCTACGGAGTTCTTGATAGGCAATCCGTTAACTCTCCTATGCACACAGGAATAAAGGCAATCGACTCAATGGTTCCAATTGGACGAGGACAACGTGAACTTATCATCGGAGACCGATTTACAGGAAAAACTACAATCGCAATCGACGCGATCATAAATCAAAAGAACGAACCTAAGGAAACGCGTCCGATCTGTATCTATGTTGCTATCGGTCAAAAAGAATCTAAAACCGCAAGAATTGTAGCCCAACTTGAAGCAGAAGGTGCGATGGAGTACACCATTATCGTATCCGCAGGTGCTGCCAGTCCAGCCGCCCTACAATTCCTTGCTCCCTTCACAGGTGCTGCCATCGGAGAGTATTTTATGGACAAAGGACAAGACGCTCTTGTTATATACGACGATCTCTCAAAACAAGCTGTTGCATATCGTCAACTCTCCCTTCTGCTTCGTCGTCCACCAGGACGAGAAGCCTACCCCGGAGATATTTTCTATCTTCACTCACGATTACTGGAGAGAGCCGCTAAACTTTCAGACGAAAAAGGAGGAGGTTCATTAACAGCCCTTCCCATCATTGAAACTCAAGAAGGTGATGTTTCTGCCTACATTCCAACAAACGTAATCTCAATTACTGACGGACAAATTTTCTTAGACTCAACTTTATTCAATAAAGGAACAAGGCCTGCAATTGATGTAGGAAACTCTGTTTCAAGAGTAGGATCTTCCGCTCAAACCAAAGCCATGAAGGCAGTTGGTGGTTCAATTCGTATTGAGCTAGCACAATTCCGTGAACTTGAAGCCTTTATGCAATTTGCACAAGACTTGGATGAAAATACAAAGGCTAGAATTGATAAGGGAAGAAGAATGACTGAGTTGCTAAAGCAAGTTAATGGAAGGCCTCTTCCTTTTGAACAACAAGTTGTTTCAATTTACGCCGGAATAAATGGATTGTTTATTGAAGTAGGGGTTGAAGAGGTTACCAAGATGGAAGGTGAGTGGCTTGAATATATAAACGGCCAACACAATGAAATCTTCGAGGCAATCCACTCAACAGGAAAGATTGAGGAAGAAACTGAAGAAAAACTAAAGAGTGCAATGGAAGATTTTAAAAAGACTCATTATGGCAAGTCTTAAGCAATTAAAACTAAAAAGAATCTCTGTAAACAAAACTCGCCAAGTAACAAAGGCGATGGAGTCGGTTTCTGCTGTAAAGATGCGTAAGGCTCAAGAAAGCGCGCTAGGCGGAAGAGCATACGCTGCTGGTGCCCTAAGAATCCTTAAAAACCTAAGCGGAACAATAGACGTTGCAAACCACTATATGGTTAAGCCACGAACTAAGGGAAAGTACGGAATTATAATCATAACGAGTGATAAAGGATTAGCCGGATCTCTAAACAGCGCTGTTCTTAAAAAAGTAACTTCATTCCTTAAAGACGAAAAATATTCTTATGAGAAGGTTCTTATCTGCATTGGTCGTCGAGGTTATGAATTTGCAACAAACCGTAATCTTAACGTCTTAATTCACGAGGAAAACAAAAAGGGTGACGTAAAGGAATCCGATATGAAAGTGGTTACCGACATGATCGCTAAACTGCATAAAGAAGGCGATACGCGAGCCTGGTATATAGCGTACACAAACTTCAAGTCTACTTTTGAACAAGAGGCTGTAATTCGTAGAATACTCCCGCTTTCAGACGGTGCCTTAAACGAGGTTATCGAAACAATTATTCCTGATAGTGGTAAGTATTCAGACACAGAACACGGAAGAAAAAGTGCATCATCATACACAGTGGAGCCTTCAACTGAAGCAGTTCTAGAAACTATCATTCCTTCCCTGGTAAACATTGTTGTCTACCATGCGCTTCTTGAAACCAAAGCCTCAGAGCATTCAGCGAGAATGGTTGCGATGAAAAGTGCTACTGATAAGGCAACGGAAATGAGTCAAGAATTATTACTAAAATTTAATAAAGCCCGTCAGGCTGTTATAACAAGCGAGGTTAGCGAAATTACTAGCGGAATAGAGGCGATGAAGTAATATAAATTGTATGCAAGAATTTGAAGGAGTATTTTTGAAAGTAGACGTAGCAGATCTTGAGACCAAGCTCGCTTCTTTGGGTGCCAAAAAAATCGGAGACTACCACTATAAGCGCAAAGTATTTGATTACCCTGATCTTTCTTTAGATAAGGAAGCCGCTTGGGTTAGACTCCGAGATGAAGGAGATGTGATAACTTTAGCTTTTAAAAAAAGACTAGGAGTAACCGGTGAAGCAGGAGACGACAGCGGGATGATGGAACACGAAATCGAAGTATCCGACTTTGCAGCAACAGCTGAAATACTAAAAGCAATCGGGTTAACGGAAAAATTCTACCTTGAAAACAAACGATCTAGGTGGAAATTGGATGATGTTACCTTCGACTTCGACAGCTGGCCATTATTGGACACGTATCTAGAAATAGAGAGTAGCAGTGATGAGAAAGTTGATATTGCTGCAGAAAAACTTGGACTTAGCTTGGACGATAAACTAATCTGCTCAACGACACAAATTTACGAGATGGAAGGCATCAGGGACAAAGATTATAAAACTATGACGTTTAATGAATGCGTTAAACGAGAAAACTAATATGAACACAGGAACAATAAAAGAAATAGTAGGACCAATTGTAGATGTACACTTTGCGGATAAGATTCCCGCAATTTACAATGCCCTTGAAATTAAAAAGGAAGATGGGCGTGTAGTTCTAGAAGTAGCTCAACACCTGGGACTAAATAGAGTTCGATGTATCTCAATGAGTGATACAGCAGAACTCTCAAGAGGAATGGAAGTAACCGACACAGGGGATGCTATAACAGTTCCTGTTGGAGAGGATTCCTTAGGGCGAATGTTCTCAGTGTTAGGTGAGCCAATAGATAACATGGGAGAGGTTAAAGGAGAGAGACGTTCAATTCACCAATCGCCTCCACCTTTTTCAGAACAACAAACAAAAGCTGAAGTATTTGAAACTGGAATTAAAGCAATCGATCTTATGACTCCTTTCATAAAAGGAGGAAAGGTTGGTCTCTTCGGAGGAGCCGGTGTTGGTAAAACAGTTTTGATTCAAGAGTTAATTCGAAACGTTGCAGCAGAACACGGAGGTCACTCAGTTTTTGCAGGCGTAGGGGAGCGAGTTCGAGAAGGAAATGACTTGTACTACGAAATGAAAGAATCTGGAGTGTTAGATAAAACAGCTTTGGTTTTCGGACAGATGAATGAAGTTCCAGGGGCTAGAGCGCGAGTAGCACACTCTGCACTAACTATGGCTGAAGCCTTTCGTGACGAAGGAGGAAAAGATGTTCTTTTCTTTATGGACAACGTATTCCGATTCGTTCAAGCGGGATCTGAAGTTTCATCCCTTCTAGGACGAGTGTCTTCAGCCGTTGGGTACCAACCAACCTTAGCTGAGGAAATGGGGCTACTACAAGAGAGAATTACTTCCACCAAGAAAGGTTCCATCACTTCCGTTCAGGCTGTGTACGTGCCCGCTGACGACCTTACGGATCCTGCTCCCGCTACAACCTTTGCTCACCTAGACTCAACTGTTGTACTCTCACGTGCTTTGGCACAACTTGCTATTTATCCAGCGATTGA
>NVTG01000058.1 GCA_002401495.1 Candidatus Kaiserbacteria bacterium | reverse complement strand
GATTGATCCAACGACCAATGAGGTTTTCACGGGTGATATCCAAAAACAGACAGAAATGGTTATGGAAAATGTTCGCGCGGTTTTACAGACTGCAGATTTAGATTTTTCTAGTGTCGTAAAAACGACGATTTTTCTGACCGATATGAGCGATTTTACGGCGGTCAACGAGATCTATGCCAAATATTTTGAAAATGAGCCGCCGGCGCGATCTTGTGTTGCTGTGAGTGGGCTGCCAAAAGGGGTCAATGTCGAAGTCGAAGTCTTGGCTCGTAGGTAGTCCTTACCGCCGAGTGATTTCTTTGGGACTTCTGTTCGGCTCAATCGTTATTGTCTGGCTCTATCAACAGGAAAGTCGACTTATTCTTAAGCAAAAAGTAACGTCTTGGCAGGAGGACCATTCTGCTGATTGCGCCGTTGTTTTAACTGGCGGAGCGAATCGTGTACGCGAGGGCTTTGATCTACTTGCGCAAAAACGCATAAAGAAATTGATTTTGTCGGGTGTTCACCCAAAAGCACATTTGCGTGAAATCTTTCCGCAATGGCCGTTTTATGGAGCGATTCGAGAAGAAGACGTAGTGCTTGAGCGTCGCTCAAAAACGACATATGGAAATATTCAGCAGAGCCTTCCGCTTTTGGAGGCGCTCTATTGCAGGGACGTGGTGCTGGTCACTTCGCGTTTGCATATGCATCGCGCTCTAAAAACATTTCAGTCTTTCTCTGGTGGAAAATATTTGATTTATCCCAGAGCAGTGATTGCCAAAGCCTTCAACCCTTCGTCGAGTGACATTTTTATCGAGACCTCAAAATCTTTGTTTTATCAGCTTTTCGCGTACCGTTAATCTGTACTATTTAGCTGTTGTTCTAGGCGATAGGCTTGGTTAGCCGAACCCATTTTTAGCCGATATGTTTATTAAGAAATATGAAAACGAACGGCTTTTTTCTAGGTACGATTGATTCTTGGGGGCGACGGGCTTTGTCCATCGTATTATATACCCGCGAATTGTTCAAAATGACCTATCTGTCGTTTCGAGAGGCTTTGTCCGATCAAGCACAGGGCTTTCGTACGATTTTCGGAGTCGTTTCAGCACAAATTTATTTCACTGGTTGGCAAGCAATGCCACTGATCACAGTACTTGCCATTGTTATCGGCGGAGTGGTTTGTCTGCAGTCCCTCGCTCAATTGACGTTGCTCGGTGGCTGGGGCGTCATTGGAAATATTATGGTCGTCGTCGTCGTGCGTGAATTGGCACCGTTGATGGTTGCACTGATTGTCATCGCCAGATCGGGAACGGCCGTTGCTTCAGAAATTGGTAATATGCGGGTTAATCGAGAGATCGAGGCGCTGGAGGCGATGGGCATTCATCCGTTGAGTTACATTGTCTTTCCGAGAATTGTTGGTGGCATTGTCAGTGTGATTTGCCTGACATTTTATTTCAATGCGATTGCTCTACTTGGCGGATTTTTTGTCACGTTGTTTGTTAATGAAATGCCTTTTGCATTTTACATGGAGTCGCTAGCCCAGGCGATGACCCAGGAGGACGTCTGGATTTTTTTGGCTAAAAACATCTTCAGTGGAATGATCATATTTACCATTTGTTGTTATCAAGGTTTACAGGTCAAACAGGCTTCCTTTGAAGTTCCCATGGTCACCATTAAGGCCGTGGTGAACAGTATCATCTACGTGGTTCTTTTTAACCTGACCGTGACGGCGATGGTTTATCTCAATCAACTGATCAGTCTGGGAGTGATTTAATGGCTGAGGCATCTATTGAAAAACTCAGTTTTAGGCAGATTGATTTTGCCTACGATGGTGGCGAATTGATTCTGGACTCGGTAGATTATGACTTCCCATTGAACGCAAATGTTTGGATCAACGGAGATGGAGGCAGTGGGAAGTCGACTTTGATTCGTCTACTTGCCGGAGTTGTTGTGGCTCGAGATGGTAGTTATTTTGTAAATGACCTCGATGTCAGTAGAGCGAGTTTCGCTGAATTCATGCCTTATCGCATAAAAACCGGATATTCAATGGACTTTGGTGGGCTGCTAAGTAATCGAACGTTACGTGAAAATTTATCATTGCCAGTTCATTACCATAGTTCTCCTCAGCAAAAAGAAAATTTAGAGTGGGTGGAGAGTTTGATCTCGAGATTTGGATTGACCGATGGAGCCAACACCCGGCCAGCGATGGTCCGAGGCGCAATGCGTAGGGCCACTTGTGTGGCGCGAGCATTTTCACTGCGACCGGAATTTCTATTGCTCGATAACCCAACAGAAGGGTTGGACCCTTCGGCAGTTGAAGTTTTACAGGCGCTAATAATGGAAGGGCGCCGAGATGGTTGGTTAAAACATGTTTTTGTGGCCACACAGAATGAGTTTTTTGTCAGTAAGTTGGACTGTCTGGGTGTCAAAGTTGTCGGAAAGAAAGTTTTTGGTGACCAAGCGATGAGAGGGGTGGTGGCTGCGTGAAGGTGAAATTTAATCTTTTTGAAAGAGTGGCGGGCTTGTTTGTTCTTGGAGCGCTCGGAGGAGCTGTTGCTGCCTCGGTCTCCGTCGCCTATAAAAAAGGGTGGTTCTCATCAAAAGTTCCTTTTCATGCGACGTTCTCTTCGGCAGAGGGGTTACATGTCGGGACGAAGGTGCAAATTTCAGGATTACGGGCAGGCTCAGTGACCGATGTGGAGCTATTGTCTGATAATAGTGTTCGTGTTCGTTTTGTTGTGCTTGAAAAATTTCATGGAAAGATTAAACAAAACAGTGTGGTTCAGCTGGTGAGGCCTTTTGTCATTGGTGAAAAAGTGATGGACATTGGCGTCGGCGATAAAGATGCCGTCATTGCCAAGAGAGGATCGGAGCTGACTGTTGTCGACAGCCTGGATTTAATGGAGCTGATCAGTGGAAAACAGCTTGGTGGGTACTTAAAGTCAATGAGCCAGCTAACCGAGAATCTGAAGGTTTTGATGGATGCGTTCTCAGATAAAAAACGTTTCAAGGCGCTGATCGATACCTTGGACGATATCAATCATTTGGTGAGAAACATGAATGAAATGTCAAAAAATGTGACTCAACTGTCGCGCTCTCTGAACCGGGACAAAAAAGTTAGCCGGTTGATTGGAAGCCTGGCGATTGCAACAGATGAACTCAAACCACACTTCTCGGATATTGCGAAATACGGCCCAGCTGTGGCGGTAAATATGGCTAAGTCTCTCGAAGACCTTGTGCTGATCACGCATGAAATGAAAAAGGTGTTGCCGGCAGTGGCAGCCGTTGCTCCGGACCTGCCGCGCACCAGTAAAAGACTTGTAGAGGCGGTAGATGAAGCCGTTGTGATGATGAAGGCTCTACAAAGGAGCTGGATTATTAAAAGTCATGCCGAGGATATTCGTTCGGAAGAGTCAAAGAGGAAGCCTGCTAGTGACTGAGTCTGTAAAAGATGAGGGGGTGACTCCCGATTTAATTTTTCTTGATAAGATAGGCGAGACGTTACAAGAAATTGCTGCCGACGTGATCGAGGCGGATTCAGAATCGCTAGTGAGTCGCTGGTTTCACTCGAGCAAAGAAGTCGATGTATTCTTTTGGTTGGATAAAAGAAATAATGTGATCAAACAACAGCTGAATTTCTGCGGCCAGATAGTGGAATGGAATATTCTCGACGGCATTAAAACAGGGCTGAAAATTGAGACCGAAGGTGAAACGAATAATTCGGAAGAGGAAACATTTGTTTACGACTCAAAGCCTATGAAAATATCGATTGCTCAAGCGATTTCACTGTTGAAGCACGCCCATCGAATCAAGGACAATGAGAGGCAGGCCCTGATTGAAAACTTTCGCCAAAATCGAACGATGAGCAATATGGAAGCCGATGAATTTTGCCAACGCTTTGGCAAGGAAGAAGGTAGAGATCCGAAAAAGGGTATTTGGAAAAAATTTAAAAAGTGGTTCAATTCGTAAAATAGTCTGAGTTTTTTTCTTTTTCCTCTCTCGCCAATTTCAAACATCTCTGGCCCCTGAGTGCGACGTCGGTACAACGCGCAATTCGAATCTCGGTCAGATGCGGTATGCCAACGTCGCACTCTCGGGTTGTAGACAACTGTAATTGTTTAAAACTTAATTTTCTTAATGAACCGGGTAAGGTCGCCAAGGTTGCAGATAATCTCCTCCGAGAGATTTCACAAATTCACCAACATCTGTCAGAGCAAAAACTAGATCCGTGAGATTTTTTAACATTAAATAACTGATACCCCAAATTGGCACAGGCGAGTGTTCAATACATGGAAGGTCAATGTCATTATCTTGGAAGCGAATCTTGTGGTTGCGATGTGACTCGGTTTTCAAACAGTGGCTAAAATTAACCCATGTGGTTGAGTGAACCTCTTCTGGGTCTAAGATAAATTCGGGCGTTTCATCGATCCAGTACACGTAAGGTGCAATGATCAACGGGATTTTAGCTCCGGATGTGCGTCCCTGAATTTCATCGAGCCTGCCAAAACAGTCAGCTGTCTTCAGAAGGTCAAGACCGACCTCTTCACGTGTTTCTCTAACCACTGTTGCATCGAGATTTATATCGCTCGACTCTTTTTTGCCTCCGGGAAAAGCCATTTGTCCAGACCACGGGTCGGAGTCGTTAATCGCCCTACGGATCATTAAAAAACGTAAATTTTGGTTTGCCGCTTGTTGAAAGACGATTGAGACGGCCGCATAATCTGGTTCGGTATTCAGAGAAATTTTTTTGATAGGTGACTGCAGCGCTTTTTTTAATAACGACTTAAAGCCCACCTGAAGTTTTGTGGTAGACATCAAATGTCTCCCAAACTCAAGCTTAAGCCAGCGGCAGTGTTTTGAAAATTTTTGGCTTGGTCATAAGAAACACCAAGTACGACGGGGCCGAGTCGCACTTCGAGTCCAAGCGTCAAATGCAGCCGTGTCTTGTCGCCTTCGATGAGAGTTGGCTCCTCATAGCCGCCAGCGAGCATGCGAACTTCAGCGCTACTATTTTTAAGAAACAGGTACTCAATGCCTCCGTGTAAAACGGAACGTTTTTGTTCGAGTAGTGCGGTTCCATCGGCTGCGGAATTGGTTCCTGTTCCAGCTACGATGGCGTTGTCTGGAGCCTCAACTAAGTCGAGGTCTACGACGATGAGAAGGTTTTCGCGGGCATAGAAAAATGCGCCAACGGTGACTTTACCGGGAATTTGAACGTCACGAAACCAAAACGAACCAAAGTTTGCGCTATTTACAGATTCATCAATGTCATGGGTTCGCTTTGGGACATAGGAGATTCCAAAGCCGCCTTTTTTTTCACGAAAACTGACGCCGAGGGTAGGGTAAATGATCGTATTTTTTTCTTCGATGAGTGCAATGGATACGGTGTCGTCGCGAAACCTCAGGGTCGACTGTTCGTAGTGTCCTGTTGCGCCCAGGCTGATTTTGCCGAAGCTCACTGAAAGGGATAAATCGAGACTTTGCAGGCTGAGCTCCTGCTGGAAACTCGAGTCGACATTGCCCGCTTCTAGTTTGAACGGAGAAGAGTAGCCGATGCCGATAACCACATTTTTGCTGACTTTTGCTGCCGCCGTATAAAATTGTACGGTGTATTTTTGGTTAATATCTGTGACGGCTTCCGAGTCGGCACCAATTATGTTGTCCACCTGAATTGTCGCTGCACCAAAGTCGTATTTCCATTTGCCTTGTGCCATCCCTGCCGGGTTGAAAAGCATTCCCGAGGCATCATCACTCAGCGCGGCAAATGCTCCACCCATTCCGATGACACGAATTGAACCCTGTGGAAAGAGCGTGTAGGCACCGTGAGCTGCGGTTTGCGCTTGGCTCTGTGCACTACTGAAAAAGCTGGCTAAAATCTGTGCCAAAAGAAAATGTTTCATTGCAAATATCCTATGGAGAACTGGCCATCGCTTCAATGATTATTGCCAGCGAGAGTAGATATAGCGATAATGGTCAGATGCGAATACACATTTTGATTATTTCACTGCTAGTTTTTTGCTGGAGTTTGACATCTCAAGCCAGCCTTTTTCTTGAGCCTTACGTTGGCCTCAGTAAATTCGAACAGAAACAAGAGGACTCAGCAGGTTTCGTGACCAAGGATACGGCGAACTGGTTCCATCTGGGGGTACGGGGAGGCTATTTTTTTGGAAAAAGATGGTTTGTCGGTGGCGAGTACTTTCGCGGTGGGCCATATACTTTTAAGGACCTCTCTTTTGGTACGACTGAGACTGAGAATTCGACCAGCTTCCTGGGGGGAATTGTCGGCGGAGATTCTGATATCATTCGGGTTTCTGCCAGTTACTTTCCGTCGCATGACATGACCACAGCTGGAACAAGCACGGTCGTTTCTGGAACCGCATTTCGCGTAGGTCTGAGCTTAAAAGTTGGGCAGAAAATTCGTGCGAACTTTGATGTTTTCATCCAAACGCTCAACAAGCAAACGGCTGCAGATGGTACCGAGACTGAGCTAGATCCAATCATTGAGGGCGAGACCGCTGCTGTTTCGGTGAGTTTTCCCTTCCAATTCAACTGATCTCGCATATATATAAGAAATGACTTGGTGGCTATTTAAGCGCTTCTTATTTTCAAAACGCTCAGGAGCGTTGATTCGTGTGATTTCATGGCTCTGTGTGGCCGGTATCGGTCTTGGCGTTTTTTCACTGATTCTGGTTATGAGCGTAATGAACGGTTTCAACCGCTCCATTCAAGATCGATTGCTTGCGCTAGAGCCCCACCTTGTCATCACTTACAAAAATTTAGAGAATGAAAATCAATGGCACGCCTGGAGTCCAGACTTTCTTGCTCGCAACCCAGAGCTTCGGATTTTCGAGTTTGAGCAACAGGATGTCATCGTCAAAACTACTGAGGGCTACTTCAGTGGGGCCCAGGCAAAAGGGCTCGACGCCGATGCCCTCGAACGGGTTCTGCGATATCTCGTTTGGCAAAGTCGTGGTGAAGAAGGCAACGACAGCGATATAGATGTCACTTTACCTGGTCGCGATCAAATTATTATGGGTATGGGACTGGCTCGGGTTTTGCGCGTTTTTGAAGATGACGAGGTGACATTACTTAAACCAGAGGGGCTGCTTGCGCCTCCGGGGCAGGCTCCTGAATTCACTAAAGCTACAGTTAAGGGATTTCTTTCGAGCTATGTTTCTGAGGTGGATAGTAATACATTTTTCTATCTTAAAGGCGAAGTACTGCGACGTTTTGTACAGGGTGGGGCTGCAAGTTTGCAAAAGGGAATTGAAATTCAGCTTCCGGATCCAATGACTTTCCCAGAGTTTAAAAAGGAAATCACGGCCGCGGGGTTTGAGGTCGAGTCGTGGAAAGATCGCAATTCATCGTTGTTTCGTGCGCTTGCGATGGAAAAAATTCTGATCGGAGTCTTTCTCGGCCTCAGTGCAGTGATTGCAAGTTTCTCTATTATCACCGTGCTAATTTTACTTTCAGCACAAAAACGACGTGAGTTTGGCTTGCTGATGTCGCTCGGCCTTTCGGCGCAGCAAACCAGAAAAACGTTTACCTACTTAGGAATACTTCTTTCCGGGATGGGTATGGGCGGAGGATTATTGTTTGGCACATTGGTGGCATTTTACATTGAGAAAAATCCGCTTAACATTCTACCGAGTATTTATTACGACTCAAGTATTCCGGCGTATGTCGACTTCAAGTTTGTTGCGGCGGTTGCACTGGGCGCGATCTTGATATCATTGCTGGCATCGTGGTATCCCTCTCGCAAACTTTCTCGCATTTTGCCTGCCGATGCATTGCGTGGAAGAGGTTGATTTACAGAGAGGATTCGACTTTAAACAATTACAG
>NVTG01000057.1 GCA_002401495.1 Candidatus Kaiserbacteria bacterium | reverse complement strand
TGCCCCAAGCGTTTCATTCAACTCGGCCCGTACATACATCCTCCGCGAATAACACAGGACCATCGCAAACAAATGGATCCTTCAGGTACGAAAGAATTAATTCGGGGGTATACTGAAAAAAACCGGGGTAGGCGCGCCGCCTCTCGTGTATAAAAAATCGATAAAGACTCGTCGTTTTCTCATCTTCCCAGAGATACCATTCGTACACTCCATCATCATATTTCGATTCTTTTTCGACCCAAGTATCACCGCTTCCTATGACCGGAATGCCCGGGAGCTGTTCGGCCATGCGCATAATCGCGAGCAATTGAGGAGATCTGCATTGAGATTTTCTTGCGTATTCCAGTCCTTTCTCGCGCCAGAAAACTCTCGGGTCGAAGGCAATGGGTGTAAAGTCAATGTTGAGTTCTCGACACACTTCAATGGCATATCTTATATCGTGTGAATTGAGACCGTCAGGGTACGCAAAGATCGCAACTCGAAATGGAACCTTTGCTGCCAAAAAGGCCCGTACCATGACCTCGCTATCAACTCCGCCAGAAAACAGCAGCCAAATCTCTTGCCGGCTCGTTTTGCCAATTTGCCGTGCCGCTTCAATGCACTCCTCGCCCCAACTGCGAACTGGTCGCCGACATTCGCCATATTCGATATCCCAGCTCTGCTCAATGCCTTTTCGTGGATGAAACCATTGACGATTACATCCAAATTTATAATGATTTTTTTGAGTATAGTTATGTCGAGAGAGGTGAACATTAAAGTGATTTCTCCAGAAGTTCCATCGGAATTGTGGTCTCATACTCAGGTTCACCCTTGCAGGTTGAACCTTTGGGTTGAAGATGTCAACGAGGATGCAAAGTGCAGCCAACGCTTTCTCGTCGACCGCTACCTATTTTCTCAACGGACTCGGTTTCAAAATATTGATATTGTCGAAACTGCATCGCATGGGCGTATGCTCTTGCTGGACGGAACGGTTATGGTTTGTCAGCGAGACGAATATATTTATCATGAGATGATTTGTCATGTACCACTTCTGAGTCACTCGAGTCCTAAAAGGGTGCTAATTGTCGGTGGCGGTGACGGCGGAACGCTCCGAGAAGTACTAAAACACTCTTTCGTTGAACAGGTCGTTTTGGTCGAAATTGACGAAACGGTAATTGAGTCTTGTAAAAAATACTTGCGAATTGAGGATAATGCCTTTGAAGACTCTCGCGTTCAAATCGTCATCGACGATGGAGCAAGGTTTTTGAAAGAAACGAAAGAAAATTTCGACATTATTTTGATTGATTCTTCGGAGCCAGACAGTCCTTCAAAATCTCTCTACACCAAAGACTTTATTTCCGATGCGCATTGCCGCCTTAGTTTGGGTGGAATTTTTATCTTACAAACCGATTCGCCTTTTTATGAGGCAGACAACTTAAAAGAGCACCTATATTTGTTGCAACAACAATTTAGCTGGGTTCATCCATTTCTTTTCTCAAACATCTCTTACCTTGGTGGCGTAGGCTCCTTTGTTTATGCAAGTAAAAATGGTCATGCTTTTAGCGAATTCAACTTAGAGGCATACAATAAAATTAAATGCGGCCTTAAGTATTACAACAAAAGAATACACTTAAGTTCTTTTTTACTTCCTGAGTATATGAATAAAAATTTCAGCGAAAATGTATCGAAATTTAACCTGTCGACATGGGGGGAAATTTGACATCTCTTGACAGTCAAAGTTTCAAGTTTGGATACAACGGTAAGTGGTTCAACAAAAGAAAATCAGTTTATGATGCCTTTGAGGTGCATTATGAAAAATGCCTACGGCAACCGTTCGATTTTCGGACGGAATGTATCGAAAATGCAAAGGCGATTGCTAGATCTACAGATCTTCCAATTTGGGTTCTCTATTCAGGAGGAGCCGATAGTGAAGTTGTTGTCAGAAGCTTCATGGCTGCAAACATAAAATTCAACGTGGCTATTGTGCGTTTTGCAGGTGGACTGAACGAACACGATACCCATTATGCTACTGAGCTTTGCGACAGAGAGAAGCTGTGTTACCAATTTTTCGATATTGACATAGAAGAGTTTTTTTCATCAAAACAAGCTTTTAGTTACGCCGAAATGGCCGTTTGTGCCTCTCCAATAATGCTCTATCACTTTTGGGCTATTGATCAAATCGATGGATACCCCATACTTGGATATGGTGAGCCACGTTTTTTAAAAAGAGACAAAGCTGACCCTTCAAGTATTTGGGATAGTGTTGATGAAGAAGTTGATAGCGCTGCTATTCGTTTTTTGTTAGCTCGAGAACGAGCAGGATGTGGCTCCTACTTCCAATACTCGTCAGAGCTGATGCTTTCTTACCTCCAGGATGATTTGGTGATAAAAATGATCGACAATAAACTAGACGGAGTCAGTAATTCCGACGACATTAAGTTAGATTTTTACAAACAGCACTTTGATATGCAGGATACTCCGCAACATGGATTTCACGGCTTCGAGGCGGTGGAAGACCTTATCTACGATTTCTATCCGATCCTTTACCAACGTTATCGCAACTCTAGCTATTTTATCCGCGAGTCGTTGCTTCGAGGCACGTTAACACCAGGTCTTTGTAATATTGGCGAACCACAAGGGAAAGAGTGGACTGGATTTTGTGCTGAAGAACTCTTTTTCGATCTTCCAAAAATTTAGGAGAGAACCTTGTATTCAACCCGACGTCTTGGCATGACTGATAAGCCTTCGATACTAAAATCGTTTAAGCTTTGGAAAACTGACTGGGGAGCACCATTGTTAGACTCGGATCTAAGTGAAGAACTCGAAGAGCTTGATTCGTATCTGGATGGCAGTGACCAACGAAAAGTTATGATCGGACACTTTAATCAAGATCTGTTGCTCGGAGACATGCAGCTTTTTTTTTGGAAGACAAAGCCTTTTTGGACATCTGAATACTTACGCATCTATAAACACGATGATAAATATCTTAGTGAAGAAACACGAAGAAGCTTGTTCGATTCAATGTTTGAGTTGGCAAGAAAAAAAGGTTGTCGCAAGTACTACTATATGTTGCCTTCTCATTGGAACAACTGGACAGAGCATCTCTATCCAGAGAAATCAACAGAAGGAAATAATTGGCAACACCGAGAAGAAATTCGCATTGAAGCAGAATCAGTACCAACCGAAAGATTGCACTGGCTTCTAATGGGAAGACGCTCACATCCTTTCGATGTAACTCTCTACACAGGGGCCTTGAAGGAAAATGAACATACTCAGAAAATTTTAACATTAAATTTTGAACAAATTCTTCCCATATGGAAGAATCAACTCTGGCCAGATCGAAAAAGTTCAATCGACCCAACCAATGCTGTCGATTTCGATGGTGAAATAAATTTAGATCTGATGAACCGTCAGCCATTTTTTTACGGTAGTATCGAGGCTGGCGTCTCAAGTCCTACGTCTGTTATTAGTGGACTGCAAACATCAAAAACAAGGTTTCGAAGTCGTGGAATTTGGGTTCACCCATTGCAAAGGCGAAAAGGTTTGGGTAGCTTACTTTTAAAAAAAATAGAAAATAAAGCGATTTCACTGGGTTGTTCAAAGGTTTGGTCGATGCCAAGGCAAAGCGTTGTTGAATTCTATTTGCAAAATGGCTTCAGTATTGTTTCTAGTAAAAGTGGCTATGAATACGGACCACATTACTTGGTTGAAAAAAATATTTCAGGAGGAAGTTAATATGAAGGTCGCCATAACCGGTCACACTTCGGGTATAGGAGAAGCTCTGAGTCACTTTTTTTCCGAACGCAATGATGAGATAATAGGTCTTTCTCGCTCCAATGGATTTGATATTACTCAAGACCATCAGAAATTAATTGATGCAATTGTTCCCGCAGATATTTTTATATGTAATGCTTTTGAATACTTTTATAATGTCGAAATTCTTTTTGATGTCTTCGAAAGATGGCGTAGTCAAGAAAAGTGGATCATCAATGTTAGCAGTGACAGCGCGGACTATTCGCGATATGAACCCAATCTTTACTCTCTTTCAAAAATGGCAATTGACCAGGCATGTCTTCAGCTACAAAGTACTGGAGAGCGGTGTCGTGTTGTAAATATTCGCCCAGGTTATGTGGATACCCCACGAGTTGCTGAGATTGATGCATTGAAGATGAATACCGATAGTATCGTTCGAATGGTTGCTTGGGTGCTCGCCTTACCTGAGGAAATTTATTTAAAAAATATGACTTTTTGTGCTCGCAAAGGTGTTAATGATGGAGAACGGTGACCCGCCCTTTTATGTTAAGCAAGTTGGTCCACATCTTGATTTAAAGCCACTTTTACGCGACTTAAATATAATTTCTCAAAAATACAAGTTTCCAAACGAACGGCAGCTTTGTCTTACGCACAGGAAGGGAATTGTAGATTCTAGGGAGCAGTTGTACGAGGGGGCGGGTAGGCTTAAGGACGGTCTCAGTGAATTTGATTACCTCTATTTTAATACAGTTTTTGTCGGAACGAGCTTCGAAAAAATTTTTCTTGGCTTATCAAAGGAATGGGAAATTGGTAGAATGCGCATAGCTCTTCTTCCCTCCCATAGTTGCTATTCAATGCATGATGACCATGAGGACTATCGAACTCACCTCGCGTTGAAAACTAATTCACATGTTTATATTTTTTATGAAAATGGAAAATCATTTCATATTCCTGCCGATGGATTTTTTTATGATATGTACACGGGGGAAAATCATACTGTTTTTAATGCCGGACCATGTGACCGCATCCATTTATTAATGGATATCCGCGAAAGAAAACCTCTTACTGAAGTGTGTGATGTGTAGAGGCCGGCTTGCTGCGGCAGGATGGACAATAGATTTCCTCCCGTATGGTGAGTCGAGCACGGCCGATTTCGTATGTATAGATGAGCACCGTGTCGCATTGGTCACACTTTTGCGTGTGTGAGAGCATTTTCCGGTATCGCAAATTTTCTTCAGGGCGGTGAGATGAATCATTTGTTATGCCCATTGAGTCCTCCCGAAACTCTGGATCACAAAGATATTTTTGTGACTGATTCTCTATCATCGGTGCTCGGTATTTCTTATCAAGGCCAAATATGAAATTGAACACTAAATTAACTCGAGTAGCTTTTTAGATGGAAATTTAATGGAATTTTATTATTTAAATGCGAGTTAGGAGCGACTTTTTTTGGCGTATTTCCGATAAGTGGTGTGGACAATAAAGTGCTTTGCCTGGGGACTTTGTATCGACAGCAGTAGCGAAATTTTTAATATTCTAATCATTGATGACAACCCGGATGATCGCGAGATATACAAACGACTTCTTGCTAAGGCCGATTTTCGAAAAATACAGTTTTTTGAAGCGGCGAGTGGGGCGAGAGGGTTAGAGTTGATCTCGTCCAAAAAAATCGAATGCGTTCTTCTTGACTACAATTTACCTGATGTAACAGGCCTAGAAGTTTTGTCGCAGATTGTTGGTGTGCAGAAAACTGACGAGAAGTTGCCGGTCATTATGTTAACTGGCCAGGGAAATGAAAATGTAGCAGTCGAGGTTATGAAGCTTGGCGCAACGGACTATGCGGTTAAAGATAACCTTACAGCTCAGGGGTTACAGCGTATTGTAGCCAATGGTTTTGAAAAAGTATTATTGCAGAATCAACTCGAAAAACAAAAAATGACATTGAAGCAAGCGAATCAAGATTTGAAATACGTAAATCAAAAACTGGTTCAAGCATCTGATGCCAAGTCTGAATTTTTGGCAACGATGAGTCATGAAATGCGAACACCTTTGAACTCCATTTTAGGAGTAACAGATTTAATTTTGGATGAGAGTGTTAATTCTCGAATTCGAGAGTACGTAAGTATGCAGCAGCGTTCAGGAGAGGTTTTATTAACACTGATCAACGATATTTTGGATATATCGAGAATTGAAGAGGGAAAATTAGAGCTCGACAATGCTGATTTCGAGTTTACCGAAGTGCTGACATCTTGCATGAATATGATGAAATTTCGAGTCGAAGATAAAGGACTCGATTTTCAACTAATACAGGGCAAGGGGATCCCGAAATACTTGAAGGGTGACCCAGATAAATTGAAACAAATTTTGACAAATCTCATAGGAAATTCCCAGAAGTTTACCGAAAATGGTGGCATCGATGTGGGGGTTACTCTCAAGAAGATCAGCGAGGATCACTGTCAGTTGTTGTTTTCTGTGAGTGATACTGGGATTGGTATTCCTGAAGAGAGTTTGGGGAGGATTTTCCAAGGATTTGAGCAATCGAACAATGCAATATCTCGTGTATATGGAGGGACAGGGCTGGGGTTAACTATTTGTCGCGATTTGGTTGGCCTCATGGGTGGGAGAATTTGGGTGGAAAGTGTACTTGGAAAGGGTAGCACCTTTTTCTTTACAGCTCAGTTTGGCAGGCCTCAGGATCTACGAGTAAATCGTGAAGAGCCGATAAAGAAGATCCTTTTATTGGTCGAAGATGAGCCTTTGATGCAAAAGGTTACAGCCAAACAGCTCGAGCCATTGGGGCTCGAAGTTCTGCTAGCATCTAATGGTGCAGAGGCCTTGAGGATGTTTAGATCCGAACAGGTAGATGCAATTCTTGCTGACATTAAAATGCCAGTTATGGATGGTCTTGAGCTGTATTCAGAAATACAGGGCATGAAAATAAAAATACCGTTCATTTTTATGTCAGCACACTACTGTTCTAAGGATGTTGATCGAGCTCTCAAAGTTTCAGACATTAAAGTTTTTACAAAACCATTTTTAGACGGCGGTGTCCTGTGCAAAGCCGTAGGGGAGGCCGTTGATATCGGTTTTCAATCGAGAGAAAATCGTTCACAGTTGCATCAGCTAAATAATCTAACAGCCCTAAAGGTATTATTGATCGATGACTCTGCAGAGAATGTAACCTTGATTAGATTTTTTCTTCGTGATGCTCCTTATCAAATTGAAGTTGCAGAGAATGGTTTGATTGGATTGGAAAAATTTAAATCGGGAGACTGTGATCTAGTGCTTATGGACATGCGAATGCCGGTGATGAATGGATTAGAAGCAACTGAGAAAATTAGACTTTGGGAAGTCGAACGAGGTAGTAAGGCGATACCGATCATCGGCCTCAGTGCAAATGAATCGAAGGAAGATGTAGAGAGGTGTAAGCTAGCTGGCTGCACCGAGTTTTTGACAAAACCGGTGAAAAAGGCCACGTTGATGGACTGTATTCAGCTAGTTACTCGGGTTATCCGGGTGCTTGTCGTGGAGGACGAAGGCGAAATTCGAAAGCTGCTGGAAGACTACTTGCAAACTTTTGAGTACGACGTATATTCGGCAAGTAACGGCCAAGGCGGCATGAAAATTTGCAGAGAGCAAAATATTGATGTGGTATTGACGGACATCTTGATGCCAGAAAAGGATGGACTGGAGCTAATTAAGGAGCTTAGTCGAGATTTTCCAAAAGTGAAAATCATGGCAGTCTCGGCAAATATTTATGAGTTAGAGGCAGCGAAGGTATTAGGGGCTCATATCACAATGGCTAAGCCATTCTGCCTTGAAGAAATTAACGACGCCATTAAAGAGCTGCTGCAATAAGACCAATGAGAGCGCCAAACACTCCGCCCCAGACAACCAGCCAACCTAGGTGCCGGCGGATCATGTCTTGAATAATTTCTTTGACCATCTGTGGGGTCAATTCATCTAAGCGTGCATCAACAATTTCTTTGATACTATTACCGAGGGAGGGGGTGGAGCCTCCGGTTACTTTCGATAAAAAGGACTCATCGTTAAGTATCTCAGAAATTTCTTCAATAGTCATAAAACGTCCTGTTGAAAATAATACTGCCTCTACTTTTTTATTTTC
>NVTG01000056.1 GCA_002401495.1 Candidatus Kaiserbacteria bacterium | reverse complement strand
CCACCTGAGAATAGGTTAAGAAGTCCTAAAAATTGGTTGTTTGCGAAGAATTCTTCAAGACGTAGTACGTCCACTCCTGGAATTGGGATTGTAGCTAAAATACGGAACACAATTAATGCTCCCAACATGAATAGAATACGCTTACGAAGAGATTGGTCTTTAACTACTAGCTTTAATTTTCTGAAAAAAGTATTAATCATGTTTTATCTCACCCCCTGCTGCCTCGATGGCAACTATTGCAGCCTTAGACACTGCACATTTTTCAATTGTAAGTTTCTTTTTCAACTCTCCTGTTCCTAAAATCTTTACCTTTGGAACTCTTCCTGCACTCTTGCTCACTATTCCCTTTTCTACAAGTGTAGTTGGGCTAACAATCTCTCCTGCCTTAAATGCCTCTTCCAATTTAGTTAGATTAACTGGAGTGTATGCAACTTTAGAGCTGTTTACGGTACGGGAACGGTTAATACCGTGACCACGTAGCTTAGGAAGCTTCTTGATCATGTCTCGGATCTCTGGACGAACACCGTGTCCACCGTGCTGCATCTGTCCTTTGTGACCACGTCCTGCAGTTTTACCTCTCTTTCCACCGCGACCTATTCGTCGCTTTGTTTTTTGAGATGGGCTTTTTGTAAGTGAATTTAATCCAGTCATATTATTTTTCTAGTTTTTGTAACGCAATAATCGTAGCTCGTGCAATGTTTGTCTTGTTCTTGCTTCGAGAAAGGATCTTTGAAGTAATATCAGTAACTCCTCCTAACTCAAGTACAGTACGAACTGATGCTCCTGCAACAAGACCACGTCCTTGTGCTGGTCTAATCTGAATTAGAGTGGATCCATACTTTGATTCCACATTGTGTGCAATTGAGTTTGATTCTGTTCGTTTTACAGTAATCATGTTCTTTTTAGCATTTCGGATTGCTTTCTCGATTGCAAGAGCCGTGTCTCCTGCTTTTCCTGTTCCTACTCCTACTCGTCCCTTCTTGTCTCCGATAACCATAGCAACAGAGAAGCTAAATCGACGACCACCAGCCATAACACGAGTAACACGACGAATACCAATTATCTTCTGAGCAAACTCAGGAGTACGGTCAAAACGTTCGCTCTTCTTACGTCTATTAGTAGGACGCTTACGAGGCATTCGTTTTTCTACTTCTTTTGTTGGTGTTTTCTCGTCTGTCATATATTAAAATTTAAGTCCTGCTTCTCTTGCGGCATCTGCAAAAGCTTTAATGTTACCCGTATAAAGATATCCTCCGCGGTCAAAAACCACCTCCTTTATCTTTTTACCTTTAGCTAACTCTGCAATAGCGACTCCTGCTTCAATTGTTCGCTCTTTCTGAGTCTTCCCTTTCTGGCTTGAAGTACTAACGGCTGCAAGTGTAACCTCTTTATCGTCATCAATTAACTGAGCGTCAATTTTTGTGTTTGACCGGAAAAGGCAAAGACGTGGACGTTTAGCAGTACCGATAATTTTTGATCGAACTCTGTTGTGTCGTCTAACTCTTCGTAATGTTTTTTCTTTAGTATCCATATATTAAGCTGCGGCCTTCTTACCTTCTTTACGACGTACGATTTCGCCAACGTATCGAATTCCCTTTCCCTTGTAAGGTTCAGGCTTCTTAACGGCACGAACCTCCGCTGCGAATTGTCCAACATTTTCTTTACTCACTCCTTTAACGCTGATTTGGTTCTTTTCAACCTCAACAGTTATGTCTTCAGGTACTGTTAGTTCAACTGGGTGTGAAAATCCTACCTGAAGTTTTAGAGTACTACCTTCAAGAGCTACCTTATATCCAATTCCTTCAACTGAAAGCTTCTTTTCAAAAGGTTCGTTCACTCCTGCAACCATGTTTGAAACGTGAGATGCAAAAGTTCCCCAAAGAGCTTGGGAAAGTCTTGTTTCGTTGTTTGGAGTAACTACTGCTTGGTTATCTTTAACTTCAATAGAAACAGCTTCATGAACTTTCTTTGAAAGTTCACCTGCCTTTCCTTTTACGGTAAGAATATTACCCGAAACAGTTACTTCTGTTCCCTCTGGGATTATAATAGGTTGTTTTCCGATTCTACTCATATTACCAAATTTCAAATAAAGCCTCGCCACCAACTTTCTCCTTACGAGCCTGTATGTTAGTCCTAATTCCGTTAGGTGTTGAAAGGATAAGATGTCCGTTACCGTATCGTACTGGGAAAAGTTCGTCTGATGCTTTGTAAACACGACGTCCAGGCTTTGATACTCGTTTAACTTCACCAATACGGTGAGTTCCGTCTTCTTTGTACGCTAATTCTATGTGAATAGTCTTTCGGATCTTCTTTCCTTGTTTTTCAACATTCTTAATGTATCCGTGGTCTTTAAGAACTTCCGAAACCGCCATCTTCATTTTAGAAAATGGTATAGAAACAGTATCGTGGTTAACGGCACCAGCATTCTTTAAACGAATTATGAAGTCTCCTATTGGGTCTCCTACCATGATGATTTTTTTATCCCGGGAATGTGTCCTTCTAACGCTTCCTCTCGGAAACAAATACGACACAGGTCAAACGCACGCATGTAGCCTCTTGGACGTCCACACTTGAAGCAACGACGAACGACACGCGATTTGAATTTCGGTGTCTTGTTTGCTCTTGCGATCATTGACTTTTTTGCCATAAATTAAAATTGACCCATTTTTAAAGGGTCGTTCATTCAAGTGTTTGTGTAATCCTGCTTACACTATGAATTGTCGACTCCTTTTAGGTGCGAGCATATTACCTAAAATGGAGTGGGAAGTCAATTGATTCCTTGTTCATATTTGACATGGCTCATATATGGTGTTAAAATGCTCTTGGTCAAATTTTCGGCCAAGTCGAAAAAGGAAAGTTCTATGACACCTACAACTGAATTAACCCTGGAGGGCTTCCTCAGAGGGCTACAATCAAACATAACGAGCCTAGTTGGCACTTTTGTGTTTGTCCTGGTTATGCTTTTTATAGTCAAGTGGTTTATTAAAAAACTGCTTGAAACCGAAGGGCTGACTCCAAAAGAAGCTGTTACAGCCCGTCTTTGGGCAAATAGCAGTTTTTTTCTTGTAATTGTTTTGGTGTTGATTGGGTTCTCGATGAACGCAGTCACTTACGCAACAAATACAATACCACGCGTCGGCCTCGACGGATCTTCGATATATGAAGACATGGATGCCAATATCGAAGAAAACTGATCGAAAGGAAATGATCAAATGAAACGTATTCTACTCACCGTGATGTTTGCAGCTCTCGTAGCCATAGCATCAACCTCTTCAGCAACCGCAGCTGAAGTACGCGCCGTACCACCCAACATGCTCGGCCTGATGCTTACACCAACAGGTTTTGATGGCAAAATCTACGAGCCTGGACAGGTGGACATCGGGAAAACTGGATTTTTCAGCGGCTTTGGGAATAAGTTGATACTTATTCAGAAATCCGGCTTTCAAATCAAAGAGCAATTTGGACGCACTAGTCCAAATGATGACGAAGACCATCGCTGCATCGTCGGCAAAAAGCGGGAGCCAATGACACTCGATGTGCGTCTTTTATTCGCGATGCCGGATTACAAAAAGCCAAATGGCAAAGAAGCAATATTGCGCATGGGTATTCTGGGCAACCCAGAACCAACAGACCTCGGCGGCGGCGGTAGGGTCATGCTTTTGAATGCACCCTCTGTCTACTTCCAGCAAGTTCAGCAGCAAGTACGCGGAAAAATCCGTGAAGTTTGCCTGCAATACAGCAGCGTGGAAGCTGTTTTCGAAGCCATCGAAACCGATGGCGCTGATGACTTCTCAAGCGTTGTAAGGAAGGCTGTTGGAACAATCCTCTCTGAAAACGACTCACCCTTGTTTTTGGTTGACGCAGTTGTTTCCAACGTCAAGCCCGATCCGGCGGTTATTAATGCGATCGCCGCAACTCTTGCAATGGAAAAGATGGTTGTTGCAATTCAGCTTCTGGAAGACTTTGTAAAAGAAGATCCTTCTGGAATTCGATCTGCAATCTTCCAAGCCATGCTGACCCGGGAAATTGCACTGGGTGCAAGCCAGACAATTATTGTCACCGGCACCCAAGGTCAAGGAATCGTTCCGATTCCAAAACAATAAAGTTCTTTTTATAGGCGGACACCACCACTTTGGTGTCCGCCTATAATTTTTTCAACTAAAAAACCACCCCTTAGGGTGGCTTTTCCTTATTCTTCTTTCTTTATCGGTAACCCGAGCTCGCGGAGGAGCGCTTCTGCTTCTTCTTTAGTTTTTGCTGTAGTTACAAATGTAATTCCAAAACCAAATACATCTCGCAATTCTTCGTCTGCCGCCTCCGGGAAGATGGTATGTTCTTTAATTCCGATTGAGTAGTTACCCATCTCATCAATTCCACTAACGTTCAGTCCTCTAAAGTCTCGAGTACGGGGAAGAGCTATGTGAATTAGTTTATCTAAAAAGTCTCCCATTCTTTTACCCCTTAGAGTAACTGAGTGTCCAATTATAGTTCCCTCTCTTAACTTAAAGGTAGCAATTGATTTCTTTGCAACGTTTGCTTTAGGCTTTTGCCCTGTGATTTGAGCTAGTCGGTCAATAACAAGTTCAATCTTGTTCTTCTCTTTCATAGAACCAACCTTTGCCGCAACTACAATCTTAGTAAGCTTGGGTGTCTGCATTTTATTTGTATATCCAAATTGCTTCTTTAGGACGTCAAACATCTTTATTTGTTTTTCTGTTGTTGTTTGCATATTACTTTATTACTGTTCCGCTGTTTTTAGCAACACGAACTCGTTTACCGTCTTCTCGTTTAATACCAATTCTAGTTGGCTTTCCGCTCTTTGGATCAACCAATGATACGTTTGATACGTGAATTGGAAGAGTCTTGTCTACAATCTGACCACTTTGGCCCTTGGTTCGTGCCTTTTGGTGACGCTTTGCAACGCTTACTCCTTCAACGATAACCTTATCCAGTGTAGGAAGTGCTCGAAGAACAACCCCAGACTTTCCTTTGTCCTTTCCTGCGATAACTATTACTTTGTCTCCTTTTTTGATTTTCATATATTTATACAACCTCAGGGGCTAAGTTAACGATCTTTTGATATCCGCGCTCTGCTAATTCTCTAGGAACTGGGCCGAATACACGTGTTCCTCTAGGCTCTTTCTTGTCTTTTTCAACAATAACAACAGCGTTTTCATCAAAACGAATGTATGAACCATCCTTTCGACGGAAAGGCTGTACTTGTCGAACAACTACTCCTCGTAATACGTCCTTTTTCTTAACCTGCTTTCGTGGTTCAGCTGATTGTATTGAAAGTACCACTTCGTCTCCGATACGAGCGTATCGGCGCTTTGAACCTCCTAGAACTTTAAATACTCGTCCAATCTTTCCACCGGCGTTGTCGGCAATTTTCACTATTGTTTGTGCTTGAATCATATTAGCTTTCTATTACGAAGTTCTTATTCTTTGAAATTGGTCGAGACTCTCGTATTACTACACTTGCTCCAATAACCGCTGTGTTTTCTGGGTCATGAACAAGATATTTCTTAACCTGCTTAACAAACTTCTTGTACTTAGGATGTTTAACGTAGCGAGAAACAGCAACCTTTGCGGTTTTTTCCATTGAGGTTCCTACTACAGTTCCTCTTAGTGTCTTTCCTTTGTGTGTGTTCTCTTCCATATTAATTTTCTAACTTACTCCGCATATTAAGTTCCGTCAAGATCTTTGCTACGTCGTGACGAGTATTTCGTCCCTCTTTAACATTACGAACTCTTGAACCAGCGTTCTTGAATCGGAATTCACGAAGCTCCTCTCGTTTTTCTTTAACAAGCTTCTCCAAATCTTTAACGCTTTTTTTCTTTAAATCAGTCATATTATCGTTCAACTATCTTAGTCTTCATAGACATTTTCATGCCTGCCTTACGAAGCGCTGATCGTGCAGTTTCTTCATCTACTCCGTCTACTTCAAAGAGTAGTCGTCCTGCGCGAACTTCAGCAACGTAGCCTACAGGATCTCCCTTTCCTTTTCCCATACCTACTTCGGCTGCTTTTCTTGTTATAGGTCGGTCTGGGAAAATACGTATCCACATTTTTCCAGTCTTTCCTACTGTTCGTACAATTACTTTACGCGCTGCTTCAATTTGATTTGAAGTAACACGAGCTTGTGCCATTGCTTTAAGTCCGTATGACCCAAAGGCTACAGTAATTCCTCTAGTATCGGGTCGGGCCAACTTCTTAGGGTTCTTACGCCTAGTCTGCCACTTTCGGTGCTTTGCTTTCTTTGGGAATAACATACTTATTTTTTATCTTCGAATACATCTCCTCGGTATATCCAAACTTTAATACCAACTACTCCATATGGCATGTATGCTTGTTCCTTAACGTAATCAATATCTGCTCTAAAAGTCTGCAAAGGAACTCGCCCTCTCTTGATTTGCTCCCTTCGAGCCATTTCAGCACCCCCCAAACGTCCGGCAAGTAGTATTCTCACTCCCTTAACATCCCTATTAGCCATAACTTTCTCTACTGTTTGTTTAAGAATACGTCGGTGAGGCATTCTTTTTTCAAGCCCTTCAGCTATCATGTATGCAACAACTGCCGCGTGAGACTCGGGAGAACGTACTTCTTCAACATCAATCTTTACTTTTGGCTTATCTTCTCCAAGCTTTAATTTCTTAAGTTGCTTGTTTATATCAACTAAAAGAGATTGAGTTCCTTCTCCTGAACGTCCGATAACCATACCGGGACGTGAAGTTTTAATAGTTAGACGTAGTTCTTTTTCTCCTCTTTCTATTTCAAGAGATGTTACGTAAAATCCACGTAGTCGCTTTTTCAAATATACACGAATCATAGTGTCTACTTTAAGATTCTCTCTGTATTGTTTTGGTGTAGCACCAAACCATCGTGACTTCCAGTCACGGATAATTCCTAATCTATGTGCGTATGGGTGTACTGTGTGTGTCATATATTATTTGTCTCCTAGAACCAACGTTACTTTACTCTTTCGACGTCGAAATGGCGTTGCACGTCCGAAGGCTCGCGGCCGCCATCTTCGCAATGACATTCCTGAATCTACTCGAATATCTTTAACAATTAAGTTATCGGTATTTTTCTTTAAATCTTTAGCGTTAGCTACTGCTGATTCAAGAAGCTTCTTCAGGGCAGGAGCTGACTTCTTATCGATAAACGTTAAAAGCGCTTTTGCCTTTTCTATGTCCTTACCACGAATAAGGTCAGCTACTAGACGTACCTTTCTTGGTGATTGAGAGTAGTTTTTAAGAAATGCTTTCATAATTATGCGGCTTTAGCTGCTTTAGCTGCAGAAATCTCAGTATCTTTCTTTTTCTGCTCCATTTCCTTTTGCATCTTTCCACCGTGTCGACGGAAAGTCTTGGTAGGAGAAAATTCTCCAAGCTTGTGCCCTACCATGTCTTCAGTAACAAAAACTTCTGTGTGAACACGTCCGTTGTGAACTCCGAAAATAAATCCAACCATCTCAGGTGAGATGTCGCTTCGACGCGCCCATGTCTTAATAACACCAGCAGAATCTGGAGTTTTTCCTTCAATTTTTTTAAGTAATTTGGGGTCAACGTATGGCCCTTTTTTAAGTGATCTTGTCATATTGTGTGTAATATTGCCTGTGTTAAAGCCTTGCTTTGCTTCGCAATAAAAAGCCGCCCTAATGGCGTGCGCCTATACTATTGCATAATGAGTTATAAGTCAATGGTGTTTGCACCGTTTACACACAGGCGTACTATGTAATTAGGTTGCTCATTTTGAAAAGCCACTATTTTCGGGAAGGAGCCTGAAATGAACGACGCAGCAGCACTACCCCAAAGAAACTTTGATGGCTATTGCTTCAAGGTTTCCTCTAGCGGAATGGTTATTGAAGCCTACAAGTATTCTGGCTCTGATGAAGACAT
>NVTG01000055.1 GCA_002401495.1 Candidatus Kaiserbacteria bacterium | reverse complement strand
CGAAACGAAGGTTGCCCTTGCCGCCGCCACCACGGCCATCGGCCAAGCGATACGACCCGGCAGAGTGCCATGCCATACGGATCATCAGCCCGCCATAATGGCCCCAGTCGGCCGGCCACCAGTCCTGGCTGTCGGTCATGAGATTTTTGATGTCGGTCTTGACGGCTTCAAGGTCGAGCTTTTTGAATTCTTCGGCATAATTGAAGTCTTCACCATAGGGGTTCACCTTGGTGTCGTGCTGGTGAAGAATGTCGAGATTAAGCGTCTTTGGCCACCAGTCGCTTACTGATTTGCCCGTCTCGGTCATGCCACCATGCATTACCGGACATTTCCCTGCGGTATGTTTTCCGTCCATTTTTTCTCTCTCCGTCGTGGCTGAGATGTTTTAAACAGCTCCTGGACCCGTATCGCGTCGCAGTGGGTGCCTTGACTTCGTTCTGGTAAACAACAAATTCCGATCCGTTGTTTACGGCACCCTTTGGTCGTTTCTCCCTGAATTGATTTAACCAAAACCGGCGTGATGAAACCAGATAATATGCGTTAAGGTTTCATGTTGTAGGTAATGCTCAACTCAAAGATCGCAACATGACACGGTATGTTCAATCCGATGCGATGGGGTTTCCCATCAATGTATGAAGGCTACCAACACCAAGTATGATAGGGGAAATAGTTATTTTATGTGTTTATGATAGTTTTTTACGATGATATTTCGTGCGTTTGCGCGGTCATGGTGTTTGGGGATGGGCTCTGTGATTGACCGGGGATGCTGCAAATTGTATGAGGAATAAAACGCCGCGACAGGTTGCGGAAAACAATTATCAAAGGGCAGGGCGTTGAACGCTTCTTCACAGAATTTAAGCACGACCATGGGGAATCTTTCATGGATCGCGGTTGATTGGGGGACGTCCAATCTTCGGGTTTGGGGGCTGGATGATAGCGGTAACATCCTTGGTACCGTTGAAAGCCCGCTTGGCATGAATGCGATTGCCAGCGATCCGAAACTTTCATTCGAAACCGTTTTGGTCGGTTTGATCGAGGATTGGCTGGCGGCGGATGGGGCAAAGCTGCCTGTGGTGATTTGTGGCATGGCCGGGGCCAAGCAAGGCTGGCTGGAAGCGCCTTATTGCGATGTGCCAGCACGGCCTTCGGATCTCGCACAGGGGGCGGTTGCACCAAAGGTGAGTGATCCTCGCATTTCGGTATTTATCCTGCCCGGTCTGTGTCAGCGCGGCGATGCCGATGTTATGCGCGGGGAGGAAACCCAGCTGGTCGGCTTTATGGCGGGACATCCTGAATTTTCCGGGTGGGTCTGTTTGCCCGGAACCCATTCGAAATGGGCCCGGGTTTCAGACGGCAAGATCACGGCGTTTCGCACCTATATGAGCGGTGAAGTCTTTGCCCTGTTGTCGCAAAACTCCATTTTGCAGCATTCGGTGGATGACGGCTGGGACGATGGTGCCTTTGCCGATGCGGTAAGGCGCGCGGCCACACAGCCGACGGCATTCTTGCATAGCTTGTTTGGCGTGCGGGCCGGGGCACTTGTTGCGCCCGCTGGTGCTTCCGTGCCGCCGGGGGCATCGGTTTTGTCGGGAACCGTGATTGGTACGGAAGTCGCGGATGTTCTTGATCTGCTGCAGCCGGGCGAGAATATTGCCCTGATCGGGGCGGGCAAGCTGGCGTCGCTGTATCAGGCGGCATTGGCCGTGCATCATCACAAGGCCGCCCTGCAGGACGGGGCGGCGATTACGCTTGCGGGTCTGCGTCAGGCGTATGGCACACTTATTTCGGCCTCATCGGCCTCAAAGGAAAATTGATCCATGGCACCCTCCTATGTCGCAGAACAGATTACCGATGCCACAACTGGCAAAAATCACCGTGGCCTGATTGCGATCCTGCGCGGTGTTCAGCCCCAAGAGGCCACCGATATGGCGCGCGCGCTGGTCGATGCCGGGATCACCATGATCGAGGTGCCGCTAAATTCGCCCGAACCGCTTAAAAGCATTTCTGCGATGAAAGAGGCAGTCGGGGATGCCGCGATGATCGGGGCGGGCACGGTTTTGACCACCGATGACGTTGCCAATGTGAAGGCGGCGAACGGTGAATTTGTCGTATCGCCCAACTGCGATATCGAGGTGATCGCCAAAACGAAGGAACTTGGTATGGGCTCCTGGCCGGGTGTTTTGACGCCCACCGAATGCTTTGCCGCGATCAAGGCCGGGGCCGACGGGCTTAAGATTTTCCCGGCCAGCATCATCGGCGCTGAGGGCATCAAGGCAATGCGCGCTGTCCTGCCAAAAGATGTGCCGGTTTATGCCGTTGGCGGTGTCGGCCCGGATGATTTTAGCGTCTATGCCAAGGCGGGCTGCGACGGCTTTGGTCTTGGTTCAGGCATCTATAAGCCCGGCATGACGGCGGGGGATGTCTCAAAGGCGGCGATTGCCTATGTCCGCGCCCATGATGCGGTGTTTGGCTGAAGGGCCCGTTCCGGAAGATTCGGTTTTGAAATAATTCCAAATTATGGAAGTGCGTTTGACCCTTGGGGGCGTGCGGGCTAAATTCCTGCCATTGTCTGAATTCCTGAACATGGGAGGATCCATTGGATCTTGGAATCAAGGGCCGCAAGGCCATCGTTTGTGCGTCATCCAAGGGGCTTGGTCGTGGTTGCGCGATCAAGCTGGCCGAAGCCGGTGTTGATCTTGTGCTCAATGCGCGTTCCGAAGGGCCGCTGAACGAAACCGCGGAATATATCCGTGATACCTATGGCGTGAATGTCACAACGGTCGCCTGCGACATCACAACCGAAGAAGGCCGTAACAAGGTTCTGGCCGCTGTCGATGCGCCGGATATTCTTGTGAACAATGCCGGTGGCCCACCCCCGGGTGTGTGGTCCGACTGGGGCCAGAAGGAATGGGAAGCCGCCGTTCAGTCAAACATGCTCACCCCGATCCTGCTGGCGACTGCAGTTCTGCCGGGCATGATTTCGCGCCAGTGGGGCCGGATTGTGAATATCACGTCGGGTTCGGTTAAATCACCAATCCCGCATCTGGGTCTTTCGAACGGTGCCCGTGCCGGTCTGACCGGCTTTGTTGCCGGCACCTCGCGCCAGGTGGCCAAGGATGGTGTGATCATGAACAACCTTTTGCCGGGCCAGCACGATACGGACCGTATCAACGCGCTGATGACCAACAAATCCAAGGCCGAAGGCATTTCGCTGGAAGAGGCACGTACCAAAACCCAGGCGGGTCTTCCCACGGGACGTTTTGGTGATCCGCTTGATTTCGGGGCGACCTGTGCCTTCATGTGCAGCGAGCATGCGAAATTCATGGTCGGGCAGAATGTTCTGCTTGATGGCGGAGCCTTCAACTCCACCATGGGCTGATATGTCGCCTTTCGTCACAGGACGGTCTGCAAACACCCATTTGCTGCGCTTCCGGTGCTCACGTACGTCAAGTACGCTGCGCGCCGGTTCTCGCAAACAGGCATTTTCGACACGCCCTGTGACGAAATCCAACATATCACCAAGTGCCCAACACAAAGGGTGGTGCTAGCATGGCGTCATTCACCTTTGTTTATGTGCTGCGCGAACGTGATTTCAGGCCGGGGCAGGGTAAGGCCACCTTGCCCCGGACCTATGTTGGCTGGTCAACCGATGTTGAGGCCCGTCTTGCGACGCATAATAGCGGCAAGGGGGCCAAGACCACCCGTGGACGCCAGTGGGAACTGGTTTATGTTGAACGGTTCCGCACATTCGGGCAGGCGATGAGCCGCGAATGGCATCTTAAGCGGGATCGCAAGTTGCGCCGGATGCTGGCGGGCGGTTAGGCCGTTTTTGATGGTGCCCAAATCAGCACTTGCATCATCGCGCCAAGTAACAGATATGTCCCAGAGCCTGTTACGATTAGCTTGCATAACTTTTGTTCGCGTTTCGCGAACCCTTCGGGCCACGACATTTCTCAGCCCTGCAGCGTCAAGGGTCTTGACCGTAGCACCGCTACGCTCTGCGACCCTTTCCTTGCTGGACAGAGGACTGCCCTTGGCAAAAGCGGTACAAGCTAATCGCAACAGGTTCTAGCAAATAACGCATCTAAACCGGGGTATCATTCATCATGGCATTCGTTCGCAAAAATCCGCTGAAACTCAACAAGCTGCAGCTGCGCACTCTTGTGCTCGCACAGGTCATTGCCAAAGACCCCAATTCCGCGAAGATTGACGAGGCGACCGGCGAAGCAACGCTTCTGCGTGTGCCCCACGCCCATGGTGATCATGTTCATGTTGGCAAATTCACTGTGGCCGCCCGCGATGCCAGCGGTTTTGATAACCCGGCTGTTTGGGTCGCACTGACCCGCAAGGGACTGGTCAAGGAAGGTTATCCGGGGAGTATCGTTCTGACCAAGGAAGGCATGGAATATGATACCGGCCTTGGCGATCATTTCCTTGAGGAAAGTGATCACTAGGACTGGTCACAAGGACCCTGACCAAGCCGATACGAAAAGCCCTGCTTGTGCGGGGCTTTTTTAGTCGACCCGGATGAACTTTCCGTCCTGAATGGCCACGAAATAGATGTTGCGATTGCCATCACCAAAGGCATCAAACACCAGTTCCTGATGCAACCCCTGTTGCGGCGGCAGATTTGTCAGGGCGTCTGCAAGTGACTGTTCCGGGTGCTTGGTGCGCAGTGCGGCAAACAGAACCGTGGCAGCGTCGTATGTCAGGACAGCGGTATAGCCGGGCTGGCGGCCAAACATATCACTGAAATCTTTGATGAATTTCTGAAAGCGCGGATTGGTGTCATAGCGATCATAGGCCTGCACCAGTTCCAATCCTTCGACCGCCTCGCCCCCCAATTCAATCAGGGCCTGCGAGCCCGCCCATTCAGCCGCCGCCAACGGAATGTCGGGTGCCAGCTTGCGTATTTCCTGTGCCATGCGGGCGCCATCTGCGCTATTGGTGATCAGGACAATGGTATCAGGATTATTTCTCAGCAATTCGGCGGCTGCGCTGGCGTGTGTGGCATCGTCGACATTGATCCAGACCTTTGAAACCACGCGCCCGTCAAGGGCATCAAGTTCCAGAAGGAACTCACGATACCAGCTATCGGCGAATGCCTGATTTTGTCCGTCAAGCGCAAGAGCGACCCGTTCATGGCCCAACGCGATATAGCGTCGGGCATAGGCGCGCGCATTTTCGCGGGTCGTGGAGTTCATGCGAAACAGGTTGTCGCGAAAACCGGCAAAGTCGGCGGCAGAAATGGTGGGGGAAACCGTGACCACACCCAGTTCATTGATCACCGGCAGCATTGCCATACCGATAGAGCTGATGATCGGGCCAACAACTGCATCAACGCCCAGGCGTTTGAATTCACGAACGTGACTTTGGGCAATTTCTGGCGTTTTTTGATCGTCACGGGGGATGATTTCGACCATGCGGCCATTAATGCCGTCTTCGCCATTAACTTGCTGGGCTGCGAGTTTCAGCGCATCAAGTGCGTCAGTACCTGCATCTGCACCGGGGCCGGACAGGCCGGCAATGAAGCCGATTTTGATCGGGCCTGACTGATCACAGGCAACCAGCAAAAAAGACCCGACAAGGGCAGCGCATAGAAACTTCAATGATCGCATTCTATTCCTTGCTGTTTTTCCCAAGCGGCCGGGGCGCTTGGCTTTTTCGGGCAACGGTTTGCTTTAACGTTTCCTGTCCGGGCGGGCAGGGGTACTTGATAAGCTCGATATGGCTGTTTCACGAATGCGTTTCAAGCTGTTGCCATTGCACTAAAATTTATCAGTTCTGATTTTATGCAAAGTCACGTCTGGCCTGGCTGACGCGCCCAAAGGTCGTCATCAGGCAAAGGGCGCCAAAAATGGCGGAAATTGTGTCAAACCAGGCTGGGAAAACACATATCAGGCATAAAACGAATATCGTCTCGCTGCCTTCGGTGATGCCGGTCAGAAAATAGAAGCTTTTTTTGCCCTGGCTTTGGTCGTCGCTCCGGCCCTGCTTGGCGGCAATGATCGCATACGCCAGAAAACTCGACCCGGTCCCGACGAAACAGAAAATCAGGAAAGCAGCCATCAACGCGTGTTCCGGTCGACCGATGGCAAAGGCCAGAATGATGCCGGAATAAAACAGAAAATCCGATACGATGTCGTAATACCCGCCCAGGTCGCTTTCCTGACTTTTGGCACCGGGATGGCGTGATCGCGGGGCCGCGTGCCGGGCAACCGCACCATCCAGACCGTCCATGAAACGCGATGCAAGGATCAGCGCAAGGGCAGCGTAATCAAGGGTAAGCGCAAGGCAGACTGCCGCCAGAATGCCAAGCAAGAACCCGAACCCTGTGATCATGTTGGGGGTAATGCCCGTGCCCGAAAGCGAGCGCGCAATTGCATTCAGGGGCACATCGATCAGCGGGCGCAGGCGGGCGTCAAACATATGGTTTTTCCGGTTAATGCGTTGGAACGGCGACTATAAGCGCAAGTATGGCTTAATCAAAATCACCAGTTCGTTGGTTTCTGGTGAAGCAAAAGGCGCCAGTCGTGCTTAGTCACCTGTCGGGATCAGATAGTAGTAGGGGCCGTCGTCAAGCACGGCATCGTCTGCGTGGCCAAGGTTGTTCTGGCGAATAACAGCCTTAACGTCCTTGATGTATTCTTCACCCCTTTCGGAATAGCGGGTCAGGGTCTCTGCAAGGGCGGTTCCCGAAAGAGGTTCTTCATTGGCGATCATTTTCGCACGCTTGTCTCGAAATTCCTGATAGGCCGAACCTGTATTCAGGTTTTTCATATAGGCCCGAACAGACCCGAACGGCGTGTCGAACGCGGCGATCTTGTAATCACCCAGATGGCTGCGCTGTTCTTTTGGTGTGATGCCTTCGTCGCCATATGTCCACTGACCAAATAACGCATTACCCAGGGTGGCAAAACGCGACGTTCCCCAGCCGCTTTCAATCGCCATCTGGGCCATGGCAAGTGATGCGGGAACCGGTGCAATGCGTTTTTCAAGTTCGGCAATTGTGGCGGGATCTTCGGGGGCGGTTTCAACACGGTATTGTTTGGCCAGTTCGGCAATGATGTCGCTGTGATTATTGTCGATGGCTTCGCGAAGTGCGCGTTGTTGCAGGGCGATTTCCTCGTTCGCAAGCAAGGTTAGCGGTCCGAGTGTGCGAAAGAAGGTGCGTTTTTTTGCTTCGACCGTCAATTGATCGGCAAGTTCGTCACGCCAGACTGTCGGGATCGTTTGCAGGAAAAGGCGGGGGACGACACGTTCGCCAGCGTTCCATTGTTCCAGTGTGTAGTTCAGATCATCAAACAGGTGGGCCAGCTGATCATAGCCATGAATATTGACTTCGATGACGTCACGTTCGGCAGGTGGCGGTAAGGTTATATCGGCATGTGCCGTCTGGCCGACAATGACCACAGCTGACAGAACAAGGCCTGCAATCCACGTTCTTATTCGTGTAAGGGTGTTGTTTAACATGGCTTTTCTCCCGCACTTGGTTATGCGAAGTCTAACCCCAAGGGCATGTATTTACCATGTTTTGTCCAAGGCCGGTCAGGCGCGGGAAGAATGAAGCTTTTCGGCATATCGAATGGCACAGTCCAGGCCATCAAGGATCGGAACCGGCGATGTCGGTTGCAATTCGCGCTTCATCCCCGCTGTGACAGCACCACCCAGAATGATGATCTCGGCACCGTCTTCATGAACGGCTTTGTCGATCAGCTCGCGGAAGGCCGCGATTGTTCCATCGACGTCCGAATGTGCCCCCAAAACCCCCTGGTCATGTGCACGTACACTCGCCAGTTTTCTGGTCTTGCCATACTTCTCGACAAGGGCCCGGATGGGGGAAATCCTGTTTCGTTCGCGCCTGTTCGAGGACATGTTCAAGGGAGTGGCCCCATAGGTAAGCTGGTTGCCGGGGCGTTTGTTGCACGTCAATATTCTGTGGGGTGATGGCCGCCGTTGCTGGCTCGTCTTCGGTGACCAGTGCGACAATCGGGCAGCAGTTTGATGTCAGCAACCCGCACGACCTGCATGATTGTTCTGACGTCGTCGGTGGCCTTGCCGATGATCCAGAGTGCCGGTCTCGATCCGATCTGGTTTGGCATCTATCTGGTGCTGGTGGTCGAGATGTCGCAAATTACCCCGCCGGTCG
>NVTG01000054.1 GCA_002401495.1 Candidatus Kaiserbacteria bacterium | reverse complement strand
AAAAAACGCCCCTTAGGGCGCTATTTCGTGTTTAAGCTTCTACTTCACAAGTTCCACCGTCTTTCTTTGCTGCAAGACAGGCTTCACAGTATCCACAGTTGCAAACTCCTCCGGCTGCTGACATTTTAGAACCTTTGCATCTAGGACATGGACATTTGTCTCTAAGAGACATTGATCCGGCTCCGTTAACTACTATAAGTAGTAAACCACCAACTATAGCTAGGTTTTTAAGTGCTGGAATCATCTGTCCTGCACCAAGGTGTGCAAAAAAGATTGTTGCTAGTGTAAATCCAATAAGGGCCATGGCTCCAACTCGAGCGTGAACTCCAAGGGCTACCATAAGTCCTCCACCGATTTTAACAGTTAGGGCAACAAGTACTGCGATAGTTGCCATTGGAATACCAATTGAACCAAAGTACGAGGCTGTTGCTCCGAAGTTAGTTAGCATACCAAAGGCGCTAACTAGAAATAATAAGGCAAGTAGCACACGGCCAACAAGTGGTCCGTAATGCTGAATTTTAGAATGTATCATGCGACTAATATCTATCTAATAATGCCTTAATTGTATCAGATTATCCGAAAGTAAATGTGAAGATGTTTATACCAGGATCTTGAATAATAATTTCAAGAGTATGCTCACCAGCACCAGTTGGATTATCAATTAGCTTGTACAATCTTTCTTCTTTTACGTTAACTTTTCCGTCTGAGTCTAAGTCAGATCCTGCCGCGTCTCCAATTGGCTTACCGTCTTGGAATATTTGTATCGTGGTGCCGTTTACTGAACCCGCTACCATAAATAGCTTGTCTCCACTGTAATGATAGATAAGGCGGGCGTTGCCTTCGGCGTTTTCAGCGTATTCACGATGTATATTCCATGGGCCACCAAGGTAAAAGGTGTTTTTCTTTATCTCAGTTGGTATTTCTAGTTCAAACCCTCCTTCCTTTCTAGGTTCACCGTTACCAAATGTAGAGTTACGCCACGCACCGAAATATACTTCAGGACTTCTTGGAACTAAGTCCGTAACTGCCTCCGCTACTACAAAGTTACTCAGCGATGCATCAACCTGTACAGACTCACCTAATTTCACCGCACGTTCCTCCAGGAGCTCCTTAATCTTCATTTCCGTCTCATTGTAACCACCCTCTCCAATATGGTCGTAGACGATGAATCCATCGATGTCTATAAGATACTTTCTTGGCCAATAAGTGTTCTGATAGGCATGCCAAGTTCCGAAGTCGTTATCAAGAACTACTGGGTATTCAATTCCCCATTTGTCCACTGCAGCTTGAACGTTTACAATTTTTTTCTCAAAATCGAATTCTGGAGAGTGTATTCCTACAACTAACAAACCGTCATCTCTGTATTTAGCATCCCATGCAGTTATATACGGTAATGTTCTCTGACAGTTAATACAACTGTATGTCCAGATGTCCAAAAGAATCACCTGTTTTCCTATTACGTCCGCTAATTGAAAGGGTTCTGAGTTAATAAACCCGGCTGGGTTTGTTATCTCACGTGCCCTTTTGTATTTATCAGCCTTATCTTCAATCGCTACTACCGCTTCAGGCATATCTATCTTTAATGGTCCGTTTTCTTCAGGAACAAATACAATTTCTGCTGCCTTTGCAATTGCTTGAACATCCACCTTGGGTTTCTTGCTCTGCAGGTATCCGATTGTTCCCACAATCAGAATTAGAACTACAGCAAGTGGTAGGTATTTTTTCATACTAGTTTAGTAGAACTCGGTTAAGAATTTCAAAGTTAGCAAGTTGTGCTAAGTCTTGAGTGAAGATTAGTACACCGAGAACGATTAGAAGTGCACCAAATATCATATTTATGTAGGTTAGTGACTTCGCGTACTTGTTTATCAATCTTCCGGCGTCTGCTGCGAAGAATCCGATAATCAAGAAAGGAACCCCTAGTCCGAACGAGTATGACATTAGTAGCCAGAACGCAACGTTTGGGCTAGTTGCTGCTAATCCTAGAATTGCGCCAAGGGCTGCACTTACACAGGGTGTCCATCCTGCGGCGAACGCTCCACCAAAGAGTAGTGAAGTGAAATGTCGTGATTTAAACTTTCCTACTACGTTTATAGTGTGTGCTCTCTCTAAGAAAGGAATTCGCACTAACTTCATCAGGAATAGTCCAAAGAAGATAATTATCACTCCACCAATTCGGGAGAGCCATATTTGTGTGTCGTAGGCTGAACTTTCAAGCACTGTGTTTAGTAGAACACCAAGGGCTGCGAAGACTAATGAGAATCCGAGAACAAAAAGACCACTGTGGATTAATATTTGGCTTCTTTTAGGAGTTTCCGAGGCTGACGTTCCTGTAAGGTAGGCCAGGAAGCCAGGAATGATTGGTAGTACACAAGGAGATAGAAAAGATACTATTCCTGCAATAAATGCAATTATTAATGTTATTTCTGATCCCAACATATTATTTTAAGTTATTAGTAAATTCCTCTGCATATCTAGCTAATCCCCATGTTTCGGGCGATTTAAGAACACGTTCTCCGTCTTTAATGAATACTTTTGTGTGCTGATACGCTACACCGTACTCTCGGGCAAGATTTTCCATTTCTTTAGTTGTTGATCCATCGTTAAAGTGAACACGGAAACCAACAACATCTTCCCCTTCAAGAGCATCAAAGGCTGCCCTTGTACTTTTAAATTCTATTTTACAAAGCGGACACCAACTAGCGTAGTAATACAGAACAACTAAGCGATCAGACTTTAATGCCATCTCGTAGTCTTTTGTATTGTATTCAAGTAATGGTGAGCTTGAGCCTGCAATTACTTTCCCAGTGAAAGACCCCTCCATTATCATGGCATCTCCCTCTTTCTTCATCATAACCTCCTCGCCTTCCATGATGTGATCCTTTTCCATCATTACACCTTCTTTTACAGTCTCTTTTGAGGATACAAAGTACCACCCACCTGCTATTACTATAACTAGCCCTATAATTAGTAATTTCATATTAATATTTTTTACGCCCGTAGGCTTGTCCAATAATTTTTGCTCCAACCATTACTACTAATGCAAGACCAAGCCATGGACTAGGCATATAGTTGGTTAGAGTTTCTACGATTATTCCCGTTATTAAAACCAATCCTGTAGCGAGGAAGGCTGTTCTTGAGGCTATAAAGCGAATTAGTTGTTCTCTTTCGTCTCCATGGCGTTCTTTCCATACAAATACTGCAAAAGCACCAAAGGAAGCCACTATTAGCGAGAGAGTAAGCATAGTCTCCATACCAGGCATCCAAGCTTCATTTGCATAAGTTAGTATTCCCACGAATATCGCTAACAAAAGCCCAAAACCTATTTCTATAATCAGATTATCCTTCATAAATAAATATATCTTCTACGTTAATGCCAAAGCTTCTGGCAATTTTTAATGCTAGCGCCACTGAAGGAGTATAGTTTCCTTTTTCAATTGAAATTATCGTCTGACGCGAAACACCAACAGTCTCAGCCAACTGCTCTTGGGTAACTTCGGTATTCGCACGAACCTTTCTTAGTAGTGTCGTTAGTTTTTGATCAACCATTTGTAAATAATACCATGTAAAGGATTCTTTACATTGGGACTGTGGATAAAACAAAACCCCGCGTGAGCGGGGCTTGTTCGAAGCTATTCTGCTGCTTCTTCGGTAGCTGGAGCTGCAGCTTCTCCTTCTGTTGGAGCTGCTTCAGGAGTTGTAGCTCCTTCTTCCACGTTTGTTTCTGGTTCCATGGTATTTTCTTAATTGTTAACCACCGCGTTTGGGTGCCTGTATATAATGAGTTATATATTCAAGTTTGCAATCCACATGTGGAGTAGTTAACTTGCAAAGTTTACTATTTTCTATCTAGTTGGCGATACACACTTATCATTGCAAAAGTCATGATAATCATTGCAGGGAAGATCCCTACAAATAGTAGTACGGTTCCTGCTAGGATAGTTAATATTGATAGGATGAAGAACCAAAGAAGTTTCCACATGTGCCCTTTTGTCATTTCTGAACTTGCCTTAAGTGCTTCCATAGGACGCATTCCTTTGTCTATAACCAGAAGTTCTGCAAACATCCATCGGAGAGCAAGATATACTCCTGGAACAATGAATAGTAATAGACCTACGAAGATAAGCATTCCTTTTATAAGTGAAGTAAAGGTAAATGAGATCCACCTAGAATCTATTGAGAATAGATCATCAAATACAACTTTCTTTCCGTCGTAGTATCTTAAAAGCATTGCGATGAATCCTCCGAATACAATGTATGATAGTGCCGTGTAAAGTACTTCTTTTCCGGTTGTTAGCGCCATTAGTGCAAATAAGGCGACAGCAAGTCCTGATAGGTACCAAAACCTCTCTGCTAACTTAGACCACGCTGTACTATATGCCTCTCCTATTTTAAATGTTTTCATATTAATTATTATTCCAATCGCTATTAAATTTCTTCATCCAATTATTCTTATCCTCGTCGCTTCCTCCTTTGATAATATCTTCGTGTTCCTTCATGTAATGACCGTAAAAGTGATTTAACATCCCTGTACTAGTTTCTGCTTCGAATGATTCATCGCAGTCATAACATTTTAGTGTTTTCATGGTGGTATTTTAGCAAATTATTTGACCCGTGGGGATCTTATCCAGTTATTTTAAAATGTAATATATCTTGTTTCCACCTAATCCAACCTGAAGTACTTTTTCTTCATCTTCTAATTCATTCAAATATTTTAATGCAGTATCATTTGAAACTTCAAGAAGCTTTTCAACCTCTAAACGAGTAACACCTTCTTTTTCAGTTCCCTTACAGTCATCCAACTCTTTCCGGTAGCTAAGTTCTTTCAGAATTGCTTCTTTTCGATCTTCAGTTCTTTTTGAGAGTGCGGCGTGCGCGCTTCCTCTAATGTCGCTCATCTGATTCGGAGTTGCACCTTTCTTTCCCATCTTTCTACCTAAGAAGAATGCAAGAAGACCAACAGCAATTAGTAGTACGTAGTTCATGTAAGTATCTTAGCAGATAGTTACTAGCAAAGTATTAAGACTCTGACTTGCTTGGTGACCATTCTGTGGTATAATGTTAATACTTACCATAAGGTAGGCAACATCAACCGATTGCGGGGAGACCGCGGTCAGGAGGATTAAATGTACATTAAATTTGAAAGTGGCTCTGTACCACTAGCTTTTTGTAAATCCAACAGGAATAGTCGTTGGATGCCCAAAAAGAATGACTTTGGAGTAACTGCGCGGCTAACAGATCCCATTGAAGGATTGCGTCACCCCCAAGGCTCAGAACTTTTTCTGTCTCTAGAGGGGTATTTGGACCTAAACTGTGCCCCGTGGGATTTTGGGATACGGCGTAAAGACTTCCAAAAATTCGCGCTCGACACAAAAATGAATATTTCAGAAGTTTCTTCCGTTGAAGCAGTGTTTGGACCCATCCCCAAAAAACGTTTTGGTCTTACGGCCACAACTTTTGAGAGCGAAGACCTTAGCGTTACCATCGTTGGTCTGGGCGACGGACAGTTCCAGGCGACTACTTTGTGCCGTGGAAAGAACCCGATGCAGTTACACATTGATACTTGGTTATTGCTGATCATGAGTGCATGGGAGGCACCCATGGTCTAGAAATTTAGAAGGGCGGCCAGCCTGGCCGCCCCGACCAAGCCAGACGAAAGCGTCTGGCTTTTGTATTACCTACTCGCCTAGTTCAATAAACTCATCCCAATTCTTTTTAAACTTAGCGTTTTTGCTTAGCAACTCGTTAAACGTTCCTTGATCAACTATTTTACCGTCTGCAAACATTATAATTCTATCGAAATATTTAAGAAGGTTCATTTTATGAATGGAGGCCAATACAGTCTTTCCTTTGAATGCCTTAAAGATATTTTCGTATATCTTTTGTTCGTTCTCTGAATCAACTGAACTTGTGGATTCATCCAGAAGGATAATTTCCTTATTACTTGAGAAAAGTAGTGCTCGCGCCAGAGCTAGGCGCTGTTTCTGCCCACCAGAGAGGTTTACGCCACGCTCGTTAATTACCGACTTTAATCCTTTAGGTAGTTGTTTAACGACACTAGTGAACTGAGCAATTTTTACAGCCTTACTAACCTCTTGCTTAGTGTAAGTGAGACCCAACGTCATGTTTTCAAGAATAGTTGAAGAGAATACCTCGGGTTCTTGAGGAACTAGCATAGTTTTAAGACCCAGGCCTTGGAAATTTGTATTAAGCTTTTCATTTCCGTCAAAAGCAACACTGGCTTCAGCCGTGTCGTACAGACCATGGAGTACTTTTAAGAAGGTGGTCTTTCCGGAACCAGACTCTCCGATAAAGGCAATGCTTTCACCCTTTTTAATAGTTAATGAGATCTCGTCTAGATGTTTGGAATCATCTCCAAGAAGACCTGTGTATGAGAAGTTAAGGTTTCTTATATACAAAGTTTTCCAGTCAGTGGCAGATGTTCGACCCTTTTCTTTGGTATTTTCTCTGATTGCTTGGTCGATTTCGTCAGCATTTTCAATGTTCGCTTTCCAGAAGAGAATATTTTCGTACATGTTTGAGAATGAGAAAAAGGCGTCTGACATTCTATTTAAATACAGATACAGTGCAGTTATTGTTCCAATCGCGATCACATTGCCCTGTTCTAATTCATAGAACAAAAAGAAAATTAGTGGAGTTATTACGATAAACTTAAACATCAGGCTTCCAGAGAACCACTTTAGCTCGTTAAACCTAGTTTGCTCTGCAGTTTTCTTTATTGGTGTATTAAGAAGGTTCTTTAAACGTTTCAGAACCGGTCTTTGAATGTTGAGAATGAGAACGGTTGTAATATTAGATATTGTGTCAAAGATTGCAGCAGCAATTTTGTTCTCAAATTTGTTTAACGCTTTTTGTCTTGTAACGAGAGAATTATCAAACCGAGAGAGGGCGTAGAACGCAACTACAATTGCCAGCAGAACCCCAATGGAAATATAGGCGTTAAAGAAGTACAAAACTATAACAGCACCTCCTATACTGAAGATTATTTTGAAAACACTATAGAGGTTTCTAGAGAACATAGATAGACTGCGGGTTGCCTTATCTATCTTGTCCAATGTATCGCCAGTGTCTCGATCGTTATGCCATTGCATACCCAGTCCTAGTGTTCCGCTAAGAAAATAGTGGCGGTAATTTATCTTTGAGAGTAAGGAGTTCTGAATTTCCAAATATCTCCCAGCGGAATGGAAGCACCAGAAGAGTATCTCGGTTACTACTGGGAGTAGTAATATCCCAGATAGTTTCCCAATGTTGTCGTACGATACTCCATTTAGCTGGATTTCATTGATAAACCAGGCAAAAATCAACGGGGAGGTAAGTCCAACTATGTTTGAAAGCGCGAATAATATTATAAACGCAATTACGTTCGGACGATTTCCTTTAGAAAACCGCCACATTCGGCGCATCATGAAAACGGGTGGCATGTTTTTAAAAGCAGTCATAAAAGGTTAAGTATAGCAGGTCTTATGTTGATCCTTAAAATAGTTAACCACCGACAGGACGTATCCAATCGGTGGTCTTAGGTTTTCTTACCAAAACGTTTTGATAAAAGGTGAGGCCAAGATTGGCGCCTCAGCCGTCTTTCCTTGATTTGGATTACCTCACAATCCAAAGGAAGTTTAGTCACAATAATAACCTTAAGCTGAGTTGGAGGGTTCTCTGCTAGCAGTTTCTTTTGGACCTGTTGGGCAACTGGATACGCAAGGCGAGACAAAAAAATAATTGCTCCGCGGTGTTTTTCATCAACCTCATCAAGCCAGTAAAGTGCTTCGATTGCAGCGCCTTTGTCACAAAAGATTCTTACATCGTAGCCAATTCCTCCTCCCTTTGTTCTGGCATCAATAGATTCAACATGACTGTCTACTAAGGCGCGCTCATTTTCATAACTGCACTTGTATCCCCCAAATGGAAGAACAAATGCTATGCGTTTTTCAGGCATGTTATTCTCCAAATTGGTTAAGTCATAGGCAGACAAGAAACTATTTCCTAGTCTGTACTATGGCAAGAAGTGTAGATAAATTCAAGGTTAGAACTAGCATCCATATTGTGGCCCACAACCATGTACTCCTCGAACTTCTGAGGATGAAGAAGCCCTGAATAGGCACCTTGAAATTTGCAAAAGGATTTGGTTGGATTATTTGAAAACAGCCAAAC